>NZ_RCOO01000031.1:0-9785 GCF_003987485.1 Spiroplasma endosymbiont of Megaselia nigra | reverse complement strand
TTTCTTATTGATTGCTTTGTTTTTATTCTGACGCACGGCGGAGTTATTAATTCTTTATGTAATATCGCCTGTTGTGATAGTATCGGCAATTCAAGATGAAGGACGAAAATTTAAAAATTGAAAATAATTAACGGTTGCTCGCTTTATTAGTTTTAATATGGTTTTCTTAGCATATAGTTTGTTCTTGTGGAGTATGTCAGTGTTTGCGGAAATCGGCAAAGCTATTCCTGACCCAACAACAAGACCAATTTTTACTTTATTAGGTATTTTTGCTTTTGGAATTGTTGTTGTGAAATCACCGCAACTATTATCATCGCTAATGGGCGGTAATACATCGTTGAGTGATGGGATTGGCAACATAATGGGGTTGAAAGTAGCAACCAATGCCTTTATGACCGGTGGTGCTTTGACAGTAAGTGGTATTAGCACCAGTTATAATTTAAGTAAAAAAATTGCCCGAGGAGTTGGTACAGTTCGTGCATATAAAGCAGGGGCGAAAGAACACGGTTTTAAAAATGTTGCCAAAGCACATATTAAAAACTCATTCACCGGTGGTTATAAAGACCAAAATAGCAAAACAAGTGAAAAAATTAATCAGTGATTTAATGATAAATAAAAGTATTGTAAACACTATAAGGAAAAATAAAAAATAGCATTAAAGGAGGGCAATAATTATGGATGATAACAAAGCGCGTATTATCACAAAACGAGCAAGTAAAATTCGTTTTACGATTTCTAATGCTCTTGATGGGATTGGCAAAGTTGAAATTGCGATTATTGTAATTGATTTTTTAATTACAGCGTTGATATTTTCTTTTCTATTTAAATATCAAATAATTGTTAGTGTTCTTGTGACGATTTTTATGTGATTAACAAGTTTAATTTTAATGTTTCCAACAAAAAATGGCACTAAACTATACAATGTTATTTGAACTGCATTCAAATATATTTTTGTTAAAAAACAAAATAATGATGTTTTAAAAATCAGTCAAATTCAAAAAATAGAAAACAACACTATTAAATTTAAACACAAAACTAGTGTTGTTTATCGTATTGAAGCGGTTGATATTTCGTTGGCAAATCAACAAGAACGTGATATCCCTATTTATAAATTATCTAGCATTTTCAAAACAATAGATATTGATTTTGAAATTTGTAAAATTCAAACCCCATATGAATTTTTAGAACAAATTAAACATATTGATAATTTTTTAGACAAAGAAAAAACTGAGTTTAAAAAAACTCAGTTAACAAATTTAAAAAATTGATATTTGAATTTGCAATACAGTAATCAGAAATTAAAAACTGCATACTTTTTAATGATTACCGGTGATAATGTGGCTTCAATAAATCAAAAATTAAGATATGTTATTAATGAATTTGATAATAACATTAAATTTATTAAAGCAATATTTGAAGAAACAAATTTGTTAGTTCAACGCAATATTATTCCAACGAATAATGTTGGCGATAAACCACATAAAATTAGACAATTTGCTAATTATGTGACAGTTGATAATAAATTTATTTCTTATTTAACTGTATCACAATATCCGTTGTTGGTGCCTGATACTTGGTTGGGCTTTCTTGCGAATTTAAGCAATGTTAATGTCAATATTAAAGTTCATCATATTTCAGACCAAGAAGCATTGAAATTACTTGACCGCGCTATTAATCGTGCTGAAATTCAAACAACAAGCAAAACAAGTGAAGAAATTAAATATCAATCATATTTAGAACATTTTACGGAATTGATGAATATGGTTCAAAATGGGGGTGAAACCTTGAAAATGGTTTCGGTTATGTTTACTTGTTTTGCTGATACGAAAAAAGAACTAGATAGTATTAGAACAATGTTAATCAGTGAAATGGTGAAAAAGGGTTTTGTCCCTGATGAATTAAAATTTCAGCAATTAAAAGCATATAACTTTGTTTGAAACAACAATATTAAAAACAGCACTGAATGATGACAAGAAATGCCTGTAATTTCTTTAGCAAGTAGTTATCCATTTGTGGCAACGCCGCTAAATGATAATTGCGGGTTGCTCTTGGGAACAAATGATATTGATGAGCCGATAAGTTTTGATATTAAACACCGTGATAGTTTCCGCAATAGTAGTAACGCTTTTATTGTCGGAATGACTGGAAGCGGTAAAACATTTAATGCTAAAAAGCAATTAAATTGATTATATTTAAATAATACAAAGTTATTTATTATTGACCCTGAACGGGAATACCAGCAATTAGCCAATTACTATAGTGGGGAAATTATCCCAATTGGTAAATCTGACAAGTCCCGAATAAATCCGTTAGAGATTTTTTCAGATGATTTACTAGAACATATCTCGTTACTAGAACAATGGTTTAAGATTTTATATCCGTCTTTAACCGATATTGATTTAAGTTTATTACAACAAACTCTTTTGAAATTATATAAAGATTTTAAAATTACTGATAAAACACAATTAAATACTTTAACTGCTCACAATTATCCCACACTTTCAGATTTGTTTATTCTAATTGAAAAACAAGAAAAAAGCGAAAATAACAAATCACACTTATACAATGTTTTATGAAAACTTGCCAAAGGGGCAGATGGTTACTTGTGAAACGGAATAAGTACCTTATCACTAAAAAGTAATTTAATTGTTTTTGATACCCACGAATTAACATCAAACAAAAATCGTCAAAACGCTCAATTGTTTTTAATGCTTTCATTTTTAGATAGGGTGGTTAAACAAAACAAAGCTAAAAACCAAACCCTACCACTTAGCGAACAACAATGAATTTGTATTGCAATTGATGAAGCCCACTTGTTAATTAATGAAAACAATACCTTAGCGTTGAATTTCTTGTTTGAAATGACAAAACGAATTCGAAAATATAATGGTATTTTGTATATTATGACCCAAAATATCAATGATTTTATGGGTAATGCAAACATTAAAACCCAAGCGCAAGGAATAATAAACAACTGTTTATATCAGTTTGTTCATCACTTAGCGGCAAGTGATTTACAAGATTATGATAATTTAATTGCCACTAGTGGGCGGTTAAATCAATATCAAAAAGATACGATTGCAACCGCCCCAACGGGAACTTGCTTGTTTTCGATTGGTGCTAATAATCGAATGTTATTAAATGTTGAAGCAAGCGAAATAGAGCAAAAAGCTTTTAGTTAGGAGATAGATTCATGCGTAAAATCAAACAACAATTTAAAAAACTTAATAAATTTGAAAAAGTAATCTTTTGATTAATATTTTCTGTATTAACGTTTTTCTTGCTAATTGCTTTAATTAATATTCCTATTTCGCTTGGCTATGCAGGAATAAAACTAAAGGCGGTTACTTGACAAACTTTTTCAACTGCATATGCAGAAGATATTTGCTTTAAAATTTCCGCAATTATTGCCATTATCGTTGTGGTTGTCTTTTTTGGTTTTATTGGTTATCAGAAATGACAACATTTTGATATGTTTGCGTACGAACAAAAAAAGAAAGCAAAAAGAAAAGAACAAGAATTTAAACAAATTCCACAAAGCAAGTTGCTTAAATTAAACAAAAACTTTGGTTTAATAAAGTCAAACTTAACTCAACACACACTTCTTGTTGGCACTACTGGTAGCGGTAAAACAACGACATTAATGCAAATTATAAAAGAGTTAAGGTTTAAATTTCGAGAAATAACCATAATTATTGATGGTAAGGGAGATATTGATTTAATTAATAAAGTTAAACAACTAGATTCCAATATTTTTATTTGAGAAATTGATGGTAACATAAAATATAACCCTTTTGCCAATAAAGATAAAGTTATTTTAGCGGATAAGATAATGTCGTTGTTTGACTTTTCCGAACAGTATTATCAAAATCTATCACATAATTATTTGTTATTGTTGCTTGATACACTTTTAAAAAATGATATTGCTGTTACTTTTGATAATTTAGTTAAATATTTTCCGATTAAACAACTAGAAAAATTACTAAATTTTAATGATAACAGCCCTTCGTTATTATCCAACTTTGATGAAAAAGATATCAACGGTCTTTTTAATCAATTAAATGTTTATAACACACAACTAAACACTAGTTTTGGCAATAAAAATACTTTGTTAGAATTGATTACCAATCATAAAACAATTTTGTTTAGTATCAATTCGTTGATGTATCCGAAACTGGCGGGTTCTGTTGGAAAAATTATTATCCAAGACTTAAAAGAATTAACTACACTAAAACCAGTTAATCAAAAAATTAACATTGTTTTAGATGAATTTAATGTCTTTGCGAGCGAAACAATTGTCAATTTGATAAATAAGTCGCGTAGTTTTAATTATCAATGTTTCTTTTCTTTCCAAACAATCAACGACCTAAAAACAAACAATATGAATTTAACAGATACCATTTTTGGAAATGTCAGCACTATTGTTTGTCATAACATCAAAGACCCGAACACCGCGGAATATGTCGCGAGTGTCTTTGGTACCCAAGAAACCGAAAAACTAACGCGCCAACTTGATTTTAAAAACAATAATACTGATATGGGTTCGGTGCGAACGGTGGATGAATTTATTGTTCATCCGAACGACCTTAAAAACCTTAAAATTGGGGAATGCTATTTAAAAACCACTCTTCTGAGTGGTGATTTATTTATTCAAAAAATTCAAGTAATTCCAAATTATTAAATAAATAATATTATAAATTACTTACTTATCAGAAGGGAAATATATTATGAATACACAAACAGTTCAATTTGAACAACAAGTAAATTATCATTTTGTTAAATTACCACGTGGTGGTCAATTTAAAGTTTTTAATCAGTTAGACAATCAAAAACACATGTGTAACTTTTTTGTACACAAATCTGATATTTTTAACTACACCGAATTATCAAATAAGGTGCGAGTTGGTGAAAACTTCATTGTCATGCCAAAAAAGGCCTGTATTAGAAACAAAAACAACCCCAATTGATATAATGTTGGGATTAAAGTTTTTGGTGCTTATCATGTGTTTTATTTTGATGAAAAGATCAAAGTAACAGGATATGACGCAATGATTAAAACCAATATGTATCAATTTCATCGTTTAAATACTTTACACCGTCAATTTGAAAAATGACAAGCTGTTGAGTCACGTCTTCGTAAGTTTAAAAACCGCGAAGAATTTTTAGCTGACGTTGATAAAAAATATCAAATAGAACTACAAGCAATAGCCAAACTAAAAGCAGAATACCAAACTTTTATCCAAACAAAGTATTCTGCTAATAAAAATAATCAAATTGAAACAAGAGAAAATAATTCTCTTGTCGATGATTATAGCACCCTGTATGAAAAAAACAAGTGGGATCCACCAAAATTATCCGAAGAAGATGTTGAACGAATCCTAAATGAGTTAAATGACGACATCTTCCAATAAACTCTTATTTTTGAGTTTATCTTCTAGCAACAAAGCATAAGAGCTTGCGTAAAACCACAGAGTAGCAAGACAACAAATACAACCGAAGATATGGTCTTGATCGTATCCTTTTTGCTGTTTGGCAAATCACCTATTTTATTATAACCTTTCTTCCAATATAATTCCAAAACTATTCCTGTACTATATCAAAATAACATATATTATATAAATCATTAATTTCTAAGTTACTATTTAAAGTATTTTTAAATAACTTTATTATTAATTTTATTCAAAAAAGTAATAAATATATTAATTTAATGTATAATTAATATATACAATTTATATAAAAAATATTGTAATATAAAATTTTGCTTATGCTGCGGAACAACAAGCATTTTGGCACGCCAAGCACCCGAAACCCCGCACTCCCAACGTTGTTGATAGCACGGGGTTTAGGCTTAATGCTTGTGTTCCACAGTGGTGGTTATTTATTAGTTGTATTAATTGCAATTAATACAACTAATAAATAACCACCTAGTTCCTTTTTTCTTTTTGCCCGTGCCCTTAAAAGAAAAAAGCGAACCCAAAAAAGAAAAAACCCCACCCTGTGCTATAAAAACAAAGTTGGTTAGTAAGGAGTTGATGTTATGGGTGAACAAGAAAAAATATTGCTGATGATAAATCGTTGAGGGTATTTAAACACAGAGCAAATATCTTTGCTTTTGAATAAAAAAGAAAATAATACATATAAATTTGTTATGAAATTAGTAAATTTAAAAATGTTGAATGTGGATATTCTGCCGAAGAAAAACTATTATACTTTAACGAGTAAAGCACAAAGTCATTTAGGGCGAGTTCATAAAAAAAGTATTAAAGTTAATTATTATGAACTTTCCCATCAAGATATGCTTATCAAATGACTTTGTAATCAAACCTACATTATACACTATCAAACTGAGCGTGAACTCAAAATGGAAAACGGCAATTTAAACGCCTACCCTGATTTAATCATCACAAAAAGCGATGATAGTGAAATTTATGTCGAATTTGAACGCACCCGCAAGTCACCCGACCGTTTTAGAACAAAACTAATTAACTTGCGAGAGTGACTTGTTGATGGCGGTAAAATTCACTGGATTACCCCCACTCAAACATTAGCAACTTGAATTAAAAATCAAATCAATATTATTGGTGCTTATTCGCCCCAAAACACTTATGAGATTTGGAATAAAGAAAAATAAAAACAGCACACGCTGTTTTTATTAAACATAAATAAATTTATATAATTATTAACTCAATTATTAATTATTCTCTTTGGATGGTGCGGATTTTTTCATCATCTTTTACAGCTAAAACAGCAACATTATATATTTTTTGTTTTTCTTCAAGCGTCATTTTTAATTGTAATTCAATACTATCTTTCATTTCATAATATTTTTGACTGTTTTTATCTCAATTAGTTAATGTATCTTTATGATCTTGTCAATTAATTTCATATGGGTTTGAATCAGAACTAGATAAAACTTTTTTTACTTCATCTCTAATAGAAAAAAATCTTGTTGATTCTGCTGTTGTAAAAATAACTCGGAGAAAATCATTTTTTAAATCTTGCTGATTTTCTTCATTAATTTTACTTAAATTAATAATAGATTTTTTAATGTTTTCTTTATTTATTTTAATGTTTTCTTCCCCAGATGTTAAAGTATTATAATTAGAATCAAAATATAATTTGTGTGATAATTTACTTAAATTATCATCGGTTTTTATTTCCAAATCTAATATTTTACCAAATAACTTATATTTATCATTAGAATTTAATGATTCAGCATTTTTAGCAAGATTTGAATCTGAAAAATAGAAAAGTTTTTTTTCTGTACCATCGCCATTATTGTGAGTAATAATACCATCAACGTATAAGTTACTTTTGTTTAGAATTAAATCAATTTTATTTCCCTCAATGTTTAGTGGTATTTTTTTATAACTATCTTCTACATTATGTTTTTTTATTTTAAAAATATATTTTCCCGTAAACGGGTTTATTGTTTCATGAATAATATTTTTAGTTTCTTGAAAATAATTAATACTTTCTCTTAAAAAATCTTTATATTTATTATTAGTGATTTTAAAAATATTATTACTATGACTTTTTATACTATCTAAAATCCTTTCTTTAGCGCTTTTGGTTGTTATTAACGAACTTTCTTCATTTTTTATTGGACATTTTTTGTTTCCTCTA
Source organism: Spiroplasma endosymbiont of Megaselia nigra (assembly GCF_003987485.1). NCBI lineage: Bacteria > Bacillati > Mycoplasmatota > Mollicutes > Entomoplasmatales > Spiroplasmataceae > Spiroplasma > Spiroplasma endosymbiont of Megaselia nigra. Next base: position 2,159 of record NZ_RCOO01000031.1, on the reverse strand, counting down.
TTATTACATTTTTTATTTGTATTCGAAGTTGAAGGGGCATTATTTTCATTTGTCAATTCCTGTTTATTATCATTTTTAGGTTTTTTATTACCCCTTTTAACTCTATTTAAATTTTCTAAGTTATTTGTATTAATTTTTTTATTATCAACAATATTTTCTAATTTACTTTTTTCTTTTTGATATGGATTAGCAGCAATTACACTTGGCATACTAGTTCCGCTAATTGTTAATACACTTAATAAACTTAAAAGTTTTTTCATTCTTATTTTACCTTCTTTCTTAAATTGTATCTATTTCTTCTGTTACTATATTTAAATTAGAGCTACTAACTTTATTAAGTAAAAAAGAACCTTGAAATGAAATATCACTATTATTTATAACAATTTCTTTTGGCAAAATACCATTGTTTTTTAGACTATTCATTACATCTTTAATTAATAAGTCTTGTTCTGTTATATTATTATATTCATCAATTATTTTTATTTTTATTTTTCCATTAATATATTGATTAAAAATAAATTTGTTTTTTGTAATAGTTTTATTTAGAGTGAAAGTTAATTTTTTGGTTTGATTCCCACCAACTTTTACTTTTTGAGACGGGAATTCAATTTCTCTAGTTTCTATTTTTTGATTTTCAGTAACATTTGATAAATCAATTGATGAAGAATTTGAAATAATTTGTGAAATATTTTCTGTTTTTGAATTTAATTTTTCTGTTTGTGAAGTGTTACTTTCTTCATTTCCCTGAGAATGTGAAATGCTGGCACTTAAACCAATACCGAACAAACTTCCTCCGGCGCTAACTTCTCCTCCTGTTTGTGAAATTTTACTTTTACTATTACTATTTAAAATACTACTTGTGCCAGTATTGCTAGTTCCTTTTTCTAATGTATTATCAATTCTTTTATTTAACCCTTTTAATATTTGATACGATTTAATGCTCTGTTTTGTATATTTACAATTTTGTGTTTGATATTCTTCTTCATCAGATGTTTTATTTTCAAATTGAGCAATACCATCACAAATATTTTCAACTTCTTTAATATTAGAAACAAGCTCTCTTTTTATTAACTCAATATCAGAATATTTTAAATCATTCATATTAAACTCTATATTTTTAACATAAGAATTAGGATTTTGTTCTTGATAATATAAATATGCCCCCCTTCTTATTTGTTCTTGCAAATCAATAATGTCAGATTCAATTAATTCTAATGGTTCATATCCATATATCTTACCATCTATAGAACCAAAATAAATCTTATTGTTTGATACAACGCCACTAGCATATTGCATTATATTGTCATTTCGAATATTAAAAATAATTTTTTGTTTTTTTGTTACACAATTATATTCATAAACATTATGATCATTTGAACTAAAATAAACTTTATTATTTAATGATACTCCAGAACTTCAAATTTGACCGCCTGTTCTAATAACAATTTTTTGTTCTCTAGTGGCTGGGTCATATTCATAAACATTATGATCATTTGAACCAAAATAAACTTTATTATTTAATGATACTCCAGATGAAATAATACCACCATTTGTAACTATAACAATTTTTTGTTGTCCTGTTGTCGTATCATATTCATAAACATTATTATCACTTGAACCAAAATAAACTTTATTATTTAATACAACACCATATTTTGTGGTTTGTCCATTTGTATTAATAATAGATTTTGTTTTTTGTATTAATATATCATATTCTTCTACATTTTTATTACCACCAAAATAAGTTTTATTTTTTAATATAACATCATTCCTAAATATTGAAATATTAATATTATTAAATAATTTTACTATTCCTGAAAAATTATTTATTTGATTATTTTCTCTTTTATTTCGATTTAAATTTTTTAAATTATTTGTTTGTGAATAATTAATATTACTATCTAATTTAAACTCTTCTTTCTTATAACTGCTAGCGGCAATTGTTATTGGCATTGCAGTTCCAGTAATTGTTAATATACTTAATAAACTTAGTAATTTTTTCATTTTGTATAATTTCCCTTCATTTTATTGCAAAATAAATTAAATATTTTTCACCAAAATGAAAATTTATTGTTTTTCAAAATATAATTTGACAAAACAATATTATTTTGTTACTTTATACTTATGAAAATATAAATTTTGACGAGTTGTATTTTCAT
>NZ_RCOO01000260.1:0-1303 GCF_003987485.1 Spiroplasma endosymbiont of Megaselia nigra | reverse complement strand
CAACAACTTTATGATATGTTTCTCTATTTTCCTTATTTTTACTTTGATAGGGGTATATTTTTTTAAACATACTTATAAGATGAAATCTATCTAAACTATTGTCTTAACAAGATTATTAATTTTATAAATATATAAGGTTATAACACGGTCTTCATTAAATAATTGTTCTAAATCAGGGTCACTATATTGTGATTGATTAGCAAAATCTAACGGAATACTATCAATTGAATAATCAATTGGTTCATCATTTGCTAATTGTGCTAACATTTTTTCAGATGGTTTTAACATTATTCTTGTTCTCCTTCTTCGTTGGGCATATTGATAATAGTTTCGTTGTTTTTTAGTTGTCTGTTTAAATTAGCATTTACTGGTAAGTTAACATCAACAATTAACTCATCAATATTTTTAATATTGAATGTTCTACTGTTTAAAATCGCATTATCATATTTAATTAACTTAATAATAAATTCAGTTAATTTAATTTCTCTAATATATATCATTTGTTCGTATGATGCGTTTGTTTGAATATTTACACCCGCAACTTCTGCTTGGGTTTGTTGTGCTCCCTTAGCAATAGTAGGCACATGATGGCGATTTATTTTATAATAATTATTTAATAATCAATCATATATTTTAGTTAATTGTTCACCTTTAAAATTACCAGCAATATAGTCTACTGGTTGAAAATTACTATCGGGGTCACCTTCAACTAATAACAAATCATTTTCAATAAATGAAGCCAACATTTTACTAATTTCTTGGTCAACAACACCAGTTACTTCATTAGTATTAATGGTAAATTTACCACTATTTAATAATGGGTCTAACATTATCTTTTCAGCAATAATATCTAAAATACTAGCAAATTGTTTGCCATAACGAGCAGAAGGTTCAAAATTAGGGTTATTAGGAATAATTTCAATCGGGATAAAATTAAGTGGCAATATTTCTTCTCTTTGCAATGTTGTATAGTTATTTCATTTAGCATCATCAATATATAAGTCGGTAATAGTACTGTATAATCGTGTTTTTAACTTTCTAATAACTTTTATTTGTTTAATTACATAATCAATTTCTAATTTTTCAGTAATAAAAACACTCTGGTCATTTTTAATATAAGGGTCATAATAGACTGCACCCCAAAAAGTAAGTAAAATTAAAAAAGAACTTTACTAAACTTTTAGAGGAGGTGCATTTTTATATGGCAAGAAAAGGACAAAAATTTAATAAATATACAGCAGATTTTAGAAAAATGATAGTACAAGAAGTTAAAAATAATAAGATAAGTTTTATTGCTCAAAAA
>NZ_RCOO01000259.1:0-1316 GCF_003987485.1 Spiroplasma endosymbiont of Megaselia nigra | reverse complement strand
CCGCTATTTATCACTATAAATGTGTCTCTAACGGTATTATAATTTCAATGGGTAAAAAATACCACTGTGCAGATAATATTGTTATAGAAAGTTTTCATTCATTACTTAAGAAAGCTACAATCCATAATAAAATATATAATTCACATGAAGAATATATACAAGATGTTATAAAATGAAATACATGATATTCAAATCGTAAAGAAGAAGATATAATAAAAAAAATAGTAAATACTTTTTATTAGTACTTACTAAAATGGGTGCAGTCTAACTTTTTTACTAATACTTACTTTTTGGGGTGCACTCTATTATCAAACTTTTTATTATAAGTTTCTTCTTCAATATTTTTTGCTTGGATTGGAGGCATATTATGTGTTATTTTTTGCGAAACATTTATTTTTTGACCTGTTATTTTATTATAACTTTGAGTAAAAAAAACATCTTTTTGTGGTGATGATTTTGGTAAAGAAAGTTTAGGAAAATGATTTGTTAGAACTGACTTTGATTTTATAGTTTGTTTATTATCAATATTAGTTAATGACTTCTTTAATTTTTCTTGATCTTTTTGCATTATTTTTTGAGCAACAGCACGAGCTTGTGCTTTAACTTCTGTATGATCAATTTTAACTTCAACAGGTTCATTGTTAAATTGAGCATCATTATTTTTCTTATTAAAATTTAATAAATCAATGTTTTTTGTAATAGTAGGTGGCTCATATAAATGTTCTTCATTATCCAATTGAATTTTTTCATCAAAAGTTGATTTAATTTTATTTAATCGGTGATGAAAAATTGTTTTTTCTTGTTGTAACTTTTCAGTTTGATGATGTAAAATTTTTAATGCATTTGGATTATCTAAATTTAAAATCATTTTCCGTGGTTGTACAAATGAATTTAAAGCACTATTTTGATTAACATTTTGTTTTTTAGTAAAAAAATAATTATTCTTAAAAAAATGACTATTTTCTTGTAGAAAAAAAGTTGCATCATTATTTAAAGTAAACTCTTGCTGTTCAATGCTTTGATCATTATGCGCACTTTGCTTAATTGGTTTAATTTTTAAAATTTTAATATCATTACTCTTCATTATCAACACCCATTTCAAGAAATCTCAAAACTAATACATATTAATTATATCCTAAAACAGTTAAAAAACAAAGGAAATATTGGGTCTTTTTCGTAATAACAAAGAAACAATAAAAAGCAATTAAAATTTTAATTACAATGTTTCTTTTAACTGAGAATATGAAATAAAAAACCTTTCTAGGTTATTATTAAATATATAAAGTTAGGAGAAACATTTTTTATATGGCAAAGGG
>NZ_RCOO01000258.1:0-1317 GCF_003987485.1 Spiroplasma endosymbiont of Megaselia nigra | reverse complement strand
GCTAGAACCTTATATATTTATAAAATTAATAATCTCGTTAAGACAAAGCAAAAACCAACCTTAAACTACTCTCAAAATAGCGTTAAAATCGGTTTTATTAACAAAGATGAATATATTAAAATAACAGGTTATGAAATTAGCGACTTTAATTTTAAATTACAAATTCAACAAAACACCACAGTTCAAGACAATATCACTAGTTATGTTATGATTGATGAAAAAGATATTTTAATTAATGATATTTCAAAACAATACAAAGTATTTTTAGAAACATTAGACTTAAAAATAGTATCTATTAATGAACCAATTAGTGAAGACAATAAAAATGAATGCTATATCATTGAAGAATATAAACGACCTTATACACCCGATGGTGTTGATATTATTAAATCTACGCATTTAGTTAAAATAACTGACTTTAAATGAAAAAATCAAAATAGTATTCATTTAGTGTTACAAAAATCATTACCAGAAGATACTGTCTTTACTGGAATTGAAATTAAATATCCTAAATCAATGTTATTTGGCAATATTAAGTGTTGGGGCAATATCAATGGTGTTTATTCTTATCCATCATCAAATATTGAAAACGCTAGTTTGGTGCCTTTATTATCAATGCCAATTGAAACAAACCCTAATTTAAGAGTATTTCAATATTGATTTACGGAAATTTTTTTACCTTGAAATATTGCCAAAAATTACATTCAAGGAAAAGATGTATTAAATTTAATAAATAAAAATGGTTTAGATAAAGTTTTATTAAATTATTTAACATATCGTTATAACTATGATAAAAAATTTCAAGGGACAAAATACGATGAAAAAGGCAATCCTACAAATAAAGCGACTGAATTACGCCAACAATTTGAAGGACAAAAACCCGAAGATGTTATTGATGGTCTATTTGAAGAATGAAAGTTCAAAAATCCAACTCTTATTAATGATAAAGTTGTCAAAATATTTAAACAAATTATTTATATGCTTTCAAATTATACATATAGCAAATATGCAATTAATAAAGGTTATAATGATGATATTAAGTTAATTGCCCCATATTATTTTGAATTATTATCAATACCTGAACCTGATAAAAAAGATGAAAATTATTGAGAATTTAAAAAATGTATAATTGAGTTAAATTCATTGTATTTTAATTTTTCTGGTGGTTCTATTCCACCATCGCCATTAAATTATTGAAAAGAAGTTGATGCAGATGATAAACCATTTAATACTGTTGATAATAAATGATATTTTGTTGTGTGAAAGGGCAAAACGCAATGATATATAACAAAGTTTCTTAATAATGAAAAAATAAAT
>NZ_RCOO01000030.1:0-9816 GCF_003987485.1 Spiroplasma endosymbiont of Megaselia nigra | reverse complement strand
AAAAAGATATAAGTGACATAATAATTCATTCAGATCATGGATTTCAATACACATCAAAAATATATAATAATAAATGTATATCTAATGGAATTAGAATTTCTATTGGTAAAAATTATCATTGTGCTGATAATATTGTTATTGAAAGTTTTCATTCTTTATTAAAAAAAGCAACAATTCATAACAATATTTACTTATCGCATGACGAATATATTAATGATGTTAAAAAATGAAATAAATGATATTCAACCCGCAAAGAAAAGGATATAATAAATAAAAGTTTATAAACCTTTTTTACTAATACTTACTTTTTGGGGTGCAGTCTATAATCTAAAAGGCTTTCTTGAATATTACTTAAGACATCTAAATTATTAGAAATAACTACTTCATTATCAATTATACCATTATTATATAATTTTTTAAACCTTACTTCATAGGGAATCGTGACCTTAAGCGTGATTCCTAATATTGCTTGTGGAGTACGTTTTATTAACTTTGTTATCTTATAAAAATTAATATGATATAACCTAAACGAAATATTATTATCATCTAACAACAATGGCATTGTATCACCATAATAATTGGAATATTTATTGCGTAACATCTGATTTAAATTAGCAAACTCTACTTGAAAACCAGTCAATAACTGTTCTAAAAAACGATAGTTCTTAATTTCTTCTCGTGTTAAACTTAAACTATCTTCCGTTTTTTCTACTGCTGTCACTAAATCTGTAAAAAATGGTATTTGATCCGGATAATCATTAATATCAACTGTTGCCTTTGTATCCCACCACGCTTTGAAAGTTTGCTCTGCTTCGTCTTTAATCTGATTTCAAATTTCAAGATCTTTATTAGTATTTACTTCTTCATCATCAATGATATGCTTTGGTCTTGTTTTACAACTAGCCACCCCAAAAGCACTACCACTGCCTAACACAAAAGTACTAAAAATGGTTAATAACCGTTTCATCAATATGCCACCTTCTTCCAATAAGATACTTATTACTTATTATTATATTGAATAAAAAAAACACAGGAGTACTTTTAACAACTTTTTTGCTGAGTAAAATATTTATTAAAAATTTTTTGCTTGTTGATAACGTTTTGTAACTTTTAAGATACTAAAATGATATAAGCCTCCAAAAGCAGCAATAATCCCTGAAATTAAAATAATAGCAATTATAAATCAAACAATACCAGGTAGACCTTGTACTTTTGGATTTGTAATTTGTAAAAGAAATATTGATATGCAATCTTTAGATGCATTCCACTATATTCACATAATATTCCTTTAATAACTCCATAAATACCATATAAAATTGGATAAATAAAATATCACCCTAATTTTTGTCGATAAAATTGTTTTGTTAAAACTAATGGTGACTGCTTAGCAAAGATAACAATATAAATAATTGTTAATACTGGTACAACAGCATGCAGAATAATTTGCTCTGTTCACTGTAGAGGCCCTCACATTAAATCTTTATTTTTTAAGATTGCTGGTAATAATACGAAATTGTAAATTAAACAAGTAACGGTAATATACACAGCAACTGATAATGAGAAATGTGTTTTTAATGGTTTAATAATTCCTTCTTGCCGATGGCAAATAATTGCAATTACGAATTAAATTAATACTAAAAAATTTGATTGTGTTGTAAAAAATGAAATTCATCATATTGTGTAACCAGCATAATTTCAATGACTAATTGCGCCTGTTTGATCATAAACATCTCATAAATATGTTACTTGGTTATTACTGTCCGTCACAATCATTTTGTCTAAATGCAGTAAATTAGTTAAATAATTAGTTAGTAATCCAAATAAAACAACTAATGCAATAATTATTTTGAATCAAAACCGTCAGTCACGACAATAATATTTGATAAAGTTTTGCATTTAATCCCTCTTTCTATTTGATAACATTGTTCAAATTATATCTTAATTTTTAATTTTTTATTCTTAATTATTAAATAATTCTGCTGAAATTAATTCACAAATTAAAATTCCTGCTTGTGATAAATTTTGTTTAAATTGTATTGTTGAACTTTTCTTATTTGCTTGTAAATAATCTGTAACAATTTTAATACTAACAATTGGAATCTGATAATTTAAAGCAACTTGAAAAAAAGCACAACCTTCCATATCAACCACATCAATCTTATTTTTAAATTTAGTTTTAATATGCTCAAAATATTCTATTTTATCAATAAAAATATCACTACTGCCTAAAACTGCTGTTTGAATGTGCGGCATTTTTGTTGTAATTGTAGCTATTAATTTTTTATCACTATAATAACTAGGTAATTCGCCAGGGATTTGCCCCATTGCATAACCAAACTCTTGGGCATCAGCAAAAGTATAGTAAGCTTCCGTAATTGCTAAAACTGATAATGGTTTAAAATTTGGTTTTAAAGTCCCAACAGTTCCAAGATTATAAACTGTTTTAATTGCATAATCTTTAAGTAAGGTTGTTAAAGTCATAGCAGCATTAACTAACCCAATTTTGCTAATTGCAAATAATCAATTATCTTTTTGATATACTTCAATCTGGGTATATTTATCAACTATTGTTGGTTTTAAAACATTTAAAGTTGCTGTCAATTCCTCTTTCATTGCACTAATAATTAAATTCATAACGTTATTTATGGTAGTAAGAAAAAAGTTTAGGTTTTGGTATAAAAATTATTTTTTATTTTAGAGATATCTTTAAAATACCGATAAATCAACTTTTAAAAAAGTTATCTAATTATTTTTATTTATATTTTTTATAAAACCTAAGCTTTTGTAATACTATCTTATTTATCCTCTTTTCATTGCTGATAAGTCAATTGTATATTTTTTCCTAAATGCTCAAGGCCTTGCTTCGCGACTGCTCGTTCAAATTGAACTATTAATAATTCTTGAAATGCCTTTACTAAATCTTTTTGGGCTAATGTTCGATAATAATCAACTTTTGAATAATTTCGTTCACTACTAATTTTATCCGCAACAAAAATTAGCATTTCAAATAAAGTCATTTCTGGTCGACCAACAGTATGTCATTTAATTGCTGATAAAATATCTTCATCATTAAATAATAAATCATATTTTAAATGGCAATAACCAGTATAAGCATGCCAAGTAGCAATTGGCTCTGATAAAAACGTTGGTAAATATTTTGTTAGATATGCTTTTTGTTTTTGTTCTAATCATTGTTTTGTAATATCATGATAAGTCCCAGCAATTAAAGCTTTTTGCGGATTTAACTTATGAACTAATGCTAATTCCCGCGCTTTTTGGCCAACATTTAAACAATGTTGATAGCGTTCCTTATCCATATTTTGGCCTAGTCGTTCTGGTAAATATAATAAATTATTATTAATATAATTCGTAATATTTGGCAATTGTAATGCAATGTTTTTTCCTTCTCGTAACATTGTTGATGATAAATGTAAATTATTATGAAATGGAAGTAACATTGCTTGATATTGTTTTAAAATTGTTTGATCAATTGGTTCATTTCGTTGGAAAACAATAAAAGTTTGCATTCTTGCTAATTCATTAATATTGTTTCATTTATTTAATGATGCTAGTTGATCAGAACCAATCATAAAATAAAACTGATGATGAGGAAATTGCTGTTGCAATTTTAAAACAGTTTCATATGTTGTACTAGGCTTTGCATTTTCTAATTCAATTAAATTAATTTTAACATCCACTAAATCAGCGATTGCTAAATTAATCATTGCGACACGATCCGTAGGGGGAGATAATTTTCGTGTTTTAAAAGGATTCTTATTTGTTGGAATAATTCAAATTTCATCAATATCTGTTTTTGTTTTAACAAGATTAATCATTGCTAAATGGTCAGTATGAAATGGGTCAAAACTACCACCAAATAATGCTATCTTCATTTATTCTTCCTCCCAATCCAAAAATAACAGCAAATTCAAACAAAATAAAAATTATTCATCTTTATTTTTAATTCCTAATTCAACCAAAACATCTTCGACAGTATCACGCACAACTTCTTGAAATTGTTTAATAGATAATGTAATGGTAACATTTTCTTTTTCACTTAAATAATTAGCAATTTTTTTTTGGTAAGTTTTATTTAAAATTATTAATTTCATTTTTATTACCGGTAATTGTAACTTTATTTTTTTTTACCCCTTTTGAGAGATTCTCTTCTAATGGTTCACCATTATGGTATAACTCTAACTTATCATCATCACGATGAGAAATTTTAATGCGATCCATAATATATGCCATTCGATCATTAAAATTCCGTTCTTTAATTTGATTTAGCATTTGTTTAAATTCATTTGGTTGAACTTGTGAACTATCACGTAATTTTTTTAATTGTTCTAAACGTTCTAAAACATTTTCATGTTCATTAACATTATATTCTTCTTTGTATTTATTAATTTGATGACGTGCATTTTGAACAAAGCTATGAATATTATTAACATTCTCTTGGTTCGATGGTTTGATGTGTTGTTCAGTATTTCTAATTTCAGAATTTTCTGAGTTATTTACCATCACTTGTGTTGATTGTGGCACTTTAAATTCAATTGTTTCATCACTAAAATTAACCCCACTAAATGCTTCAATTTCATCATCAAAAGCACTAGCTGTTTCTAAATTTACTATTTTTTGTTCAGTTTTTTTTCGTCTTCATCATTTAAACATATCTTTGCCTCTAATTCCATATACATTATATTATATAATAAATTATTAAAATTTATTGCAGTTTTTTCCAACAATGTTAAGATAATATTGTAATTGACAGAGGTAACTTATAAAACATACGTTTGAGAAATACTCTTCGAACCTGATCTAGTTAACACTAGCGTAGGGAGTTCAAATTCGTTATTTATTTAATTTAATAAATTTAATTTGATTCTCACTTTCACAGAAGTTAATTACAAAATTATTTTTGTAAGGAGATTTTTTATATGGTTACATCCCCATCTTTTAAGGTTAAGTTAAACCAACAAAACATTATTTTATGATACAATAAAGCAACAATTTTTATTGTCATAAGTTTATACCTTGGTATTTTAATAACGCTTAGTATTTTACCACTATCAAGATTAAGTAAACTATTTTATTTAAATAATGACCAATATTTTAAAAATATATGAGTTTTTTGTTTAACGACTTGTGGACTTGGTTTAATATTTAGTATCATATCTGCAATAAGTGTTTGATTAACAAATTATGAAGAATATATTAATTATAAGTTTCAGTTTATTATTTTAAATATTATTAGTTTGAATGTTCTTAATTTAATTAGTAATATTATTATTTATAGTTATGAAATAAAGGTTAGTGATTTATTATTTACTAATACTATGAAACGAAAACGATTTTTAATTAATTTAGGAATTTGAAAATGAAAAACATTTGATATTGTTATTATTGCGATGTTTGTAGCAGTAACCTTAGCTTTAGCATATTTAGAAACATTATTTCCTAACTTACCATATGGTGGTGGCATTGGTTTAAAATATCTTCCACTTATAGTTATTGCTTTTTTACACTCAGCAATCTCTGGTTTTATAACTGGGAGTATTAGTGCCCTGATGTCATTGCTATTTATTGCTTCAAATTTTATTGTTTCACCATGATCATATTTATTAGATTATTTTGTTCCAATGATTATTCCAACAATTGCGGGTTTTATGCGTTTTAAAGTTAATAATGACAAAAAATATATTACTTATGTTAATTATATTATTATTTGTTTTAGTATTATTACTCTTATTTACTTGTCACAAGTATTAGTTGGTGTTTTAATTTGAACAACTTTATTCCCGGATTCAGTTTGACCAGGTTATAGTAATTGATTATATGCCATTGTTTATAACTTTATTCATAGTTTTCTTTTTACATATCCAATTATCCAAATTGTTGTTCCTTTTATTTTACGTAGTTTAGCTCCCATTTTTTGACAACGTTATTTAAAATATGATAGTTAAATAAACAAGAGAACAATAAAAAATGCAATTATCATTTTTATGATGATTGCATTTTTTTATTAATAGCATTAACAATGTTTTCTACATTAAAACCAAAATATTCTAATACATCTTGAAATGGTCCTGCTTGTCCAAAAGTGTTAATTCCAAAATTTAAGCCATTATTTGAAGTATAACGTTCTCAACCAAAGGTTGCTCCTAATTCAATTGACGCAATTAAAGCTGTTGGTTCTAACAATTTTTGTTTATAGGCAGCATCTTGCTGCTTAAATAATTCTCAACAAGGCATTGATACTACTTTTACTTTAATTTTTTTATCATGTTCTAATTTGTTTGCAACAGCAATCGCCATGCTAACTTCACTACCAGTTGCTAACAATACAACATCATTATTATCTTCTTGTCCATAAACTTGATAAGCTCCTTTTTTCACTGCCTCAACATTTGAATGTTCTAATTCTGGTAAATCTTGTCGTGTAATTAAAATAACACTTGGAGTATGTTTTGACTGTAAAGCGATATGATAAGCTCCCAATGTTTCATTAAAATCAGCTGGACGAAAAACATTTAAGTTTGGCTGACTACGTAACATTGCTAATTGTTCAATTGGTTGGTGCGTTGGACCATCTTCACCAACAGCAATTGAATCATGCGATAAAATATAAATAGCTGGAATTTCCATTAATGAACTTAAACGAATAGCTGGCTTCATATAATCAGCAAAAACAAAGAAACCACTTGCAAAAGGAATTAATCCACGGTGTAAACAAATTCCATTATTAATGGCTGCCATTGCAAATTCACGCACTCCATAAGCTAAATTACGGCCTAATCGATTTTCAGGACTATAAACACCATCAGTTCCCTTTGCTTTTGTACTACCACTTAAATCAGCACTACCACCAATTAAAGCTGGAATAATATTAGAAAGACGGTCAATGATTGCCCCACTACTAATTCGTGTTGATTGTGGCTTAATTGGTTTTAAATCACGAAAATCTTGTGGATTAAAATTAAAATTACCATAAACGGCATCATCAAGTTCTTTTGCTAAAGTAGAATTTTCTTTGCAAAAACCTTGATACATTTCTAATCATTCCTGATATTTTTTAATTCCTCGTTGTTTAACATTGATTTCAAAATCCTTATAAACTTCACTAGGAACTTCAAATGGTTTATAATCTCATTTTAACATTTTACGAACTGTTTCAATATCACTTCCTAACGGCGCCCCATGTACTGCTGGTGTACCTTGTTTTGTTGCCCCATCACCAATTATTGTTTTTACTTCGATTAATGTTGGTTTATCACTTTTTTTTGCTTTTATAATAGCTTGATCAATTGCTTCAATATCATTACCATCTTTGACAAAAAGATAATTTCAATTTGCTGCTTTAAAACGATCAGCAATGTTTTCACTTTGTGCAACATTAACCATATTATCTAATTGCACATCATTAGAATCAAATAATACAATTAATTTATTTAGTTTTCAATGTCCTGCTAAAGATATTGCTTCTTGTGTAACTCCTTCTTGTAAATCACCATCACCACATAAAACATAAGTATAATGATCATAAAGAGGATATTTATTGGTATTGTATCTTGCTGCTAAATGCGTTTCTGCTAACGCTAAACCAACTGCTGCTGCAAGTCCTTGGCCAAGAGGACCCATTGTCACATCCACTCCGGGCGTTAAATGTGATTCCGGATGACCAGGCGTAATTGAATCAACTTGACGAAAATTTCGTAAATCATCAATATTAAGATCAAATCCTGATAAATGCAATAACGAATATAATAAAGCACTACCATGTCCTGCTGCTAAAACAAAACGATCACGATTTTTTCATTTATCCACTTGTGGGTTAACAACTAAGTGTCTTGTGAATAAAGTATATGCCATTGGCGCAGCACCAAGAACAATTCCTGGATGGCCTGAATTTGCTTTATTAATTGCTTCAATTCCCAACATTTTGATTGTATCAATTGATTTTTTCATTTTATTTATCTCCTTTTTATACACTAATAAATTAATACTCATAATATCATTGTACAACGAATTAAAAGAAAGAACTTAATAATTTGAAAAATATTCCATTAATTCTTACTTTTTTTGGATTATTCATTTATAATTAATGAAGTTGAAATGAAAAAATTAATAGAAAAAGAGTGGTCCCTTGAATGGTTAAATATTTATTTAAAAGTCGTGATAACGTCCTCTAATTTTTTAAAAAAGTAAGTTAAAAAAGAAAAGATTTTTTAAACCCTACACTAAAAAGCAATAATATGATAAATACCATAAAGCAAAGGATGTGATAATAAAAATGACAAATAAATTACGAAATTGAAAAATAATAATAATTATTCAGGGAATCTTGATGGGAGCACTATTTTCATTTATTCCATTTGCAATTTTTGATAAATTTGGTTTAACAAAAATTTGATTCTTCTTATTAGTTCCCACTGCAATGTTCTTTTTTACCCCATTATGGGCTAAAGTTAAAAAGAAAAAGAGTAATACCTTTATCCTTCAAATTAATAGTTTTTTTCTTTTTATTTTTCTCTCGTTATTAATGACTGTTAATTTTTTTGATAATAATTTAATTATTTATTTTTATCCCTTACTGCTTTTTTGTACAGGAATGTTTCTTGCTGGAATGGTTCCTTTTTCAATGGAAATTATCCGTAGTTATACCCGTGAACATCAGTTAAAAACAAACCCTAGTCTTTATTTTATTTTAGGAAGTGTTGTTACAATTATAATTCCTTTTTTAATACAATACTTTTTAACAGAATTAACAGCTAAAATTTCCTTACAAGGATATTTTAGTCTATTTGCATTAATTAACTTTAGTTTAATTTTTTTAAACCATGATATTCAAACAGAAGAAATTACTTTTAAAATTAATCCTAATAGTTGAAAAGTACTTCAAAAAAACAAACAATTTTGAAGTTATTTATATTCATCAAGTTTTTTATACAGTATTAATGAAGTATTTGGTTACATTCTTCCTATTTTAATTTTTAATAACACCGCAATTATGATTATAGTGATAGGTAGTTTATATGTTATTCGAAAAATAAGTTATTTATTTGGATATTTACTAAAAATAAACAATAATAATATTAAACACCAAATTATTTGTAATACAATTATTGCTATAATTGCCATTGCATTATTATTAGGATTAACAATTGCCTTCTTCCCCTTTCAAACCCAATTATCGCATATTTTATATTTAACAATTGGTTTAGGTGGAAGTCAAATCTTAATAGGATGTTGTCTTGGGCATTTAAGTCGTATTCAAAAAAATAATATAATTAATTTAGTTGGAACTGAGCATTTAACCTTAGGTCTAATGATTGAACATGTCTTCGGGCATGCTATCTTTAGTTTATTGTTAGGCATTATTATTATTCCAGTAATAATTACTTTTTCTACAAATATATTAACTTATATAATTATTTATAGTATTATCATTGGAATGTTATTTTTAAGTTTTATTTTTATTTTTAATAAACTACCAGTAAAAAGAATAGGGTCTTAGGTTTTAATATATAAATTATAAGAAAAGATATCTTATATAAGATATCTTTTTAATGTTAAGGAAAAAGAAATTTATTAAAAAATACTCTTGTTTTTTTCTTAAAAAAAGTTATAAATGGAATATAGACTGCACCCCAAAAAGTAAGTATTAGTAAAAAAGGTTTATAAACTTTTATTTATTATATCCTTTTCTTTGCGGGTTGAATATCATTTATTTCATTTTTTAACATCATTAATATATTCGTCATGCGATAAGTAAATATTGTTATGAATTGTTGCTTTTTTTAATAAAGAATGAAAACT
>NZ_RCOO01000257.1:0-1328 GCF_003987485.1 Spiroplasma endosymbiont of Megaselia nigra | reverse complement strand
TGAGTTTTTTACTTCGGCAAATATGAGTGTTGGTAATATTAATTATTCTTCACAAAATGACCCTATGGCAACATGACAAGGTCTATTGCCTACTTATGCGAAATCATTGGCTAATTTAACAACTTTAAAGAAAATGTTTCGTACTTTTCAAGAAGAACGTATTGATTTAACAATGATAGATTTAGAAGCATATTATACTCAGCTAGAAATTGATTCTTTATTAGATAAACTTGTTATAGAAAAAATTAAAGATGAAAAACTTGCAAAAATAAAACAAGAAATTGTAGATGAATTAAAAAAATTAATTATTGTACCAGATGTACCAGATTGAGAAGTTGTTGATACTAGCAATTTTAGAATGGGCCAAATCGGATATAATATTTCTAATTTTGATAAAGAAAATTATATTTATAGAATTTGAGCCTCGGGAAAAGATAGCAAGGGAGATTTAAAAAGCCAAGGAATGTTGCAAACAAGACATGGTTTTGCACAAACAATAGGTGTTATATATGATCAAATAGGTGTTAATAGTGCATGTTTAGCATTATCTATTAATCCTGATGGATTGATTAATATTGGAGTTAATGGTCCAGCAACATTTAAACCTTTGGGATTTGTGTTTATTGAAAGAAAAAAGGCAAATTAGAAAGGAGATGTTATTATGCCAAAAGTTAATATTAAAGATTTAATTATGTTTTTGAAAATATTCGGAATTTCATCATTATTTTTTATTACCGGAATTACTATTTGTTTTTTAGGACCAACTAAATTAGGAATTGGTTGACCTGCATATGTAATTATTGGTGCAATGCTTAATGGTTTTGGAGTTATTGTTTTAATTATTGAAACAATTAGATTTATCAAAACTCATAACAAACAACAAAAACAAGATAGTATTGAAGATGTTATTAAAAAAGAAGATACAAAATAAAGAGGTGTTATAAATGGGATTGTTACCAGCAAAAAAGAAATTAAAAAAAGAATATGATATTGATAGTTATTATCTTAATTTAGCATCAACGATTACTAATCGTAAAAATGTTACTGTTCAAAAACATAATGAGATTTTAGAAAAAATAATTTGTGAAGATAATGCTAATTTTTTAAATCCACGAGATTTAGAAATTAGCATTTATAATCCACTTACTAATCAAAAAATAGATACTAAATTAATTAATAACTTTTTAAAAATGCAGGACTTTACTAATAAGAATTGATATAACGAATATAAAATTAATAAGAATGGTAAGGGTGCATATTTTATTTTTGCTAATAATTCAAAACTTAATTTTATTACTATTGATTTTTACAATGACCAGTATGATGAA
>NZ_RCOO01000256.1:0-1342 GCF_003987485.1 Spiroplasma endosymbiont of Megaselia nigra | reverse complement strand
AGAGATTATTAAATCTCTTTTTATTTTAGCTTGTTTTAATTGTAATTTTAACTGGATTGTTGCTTTTATTTCTAATACCCAATACATTTGGATTATTAACATCTATTGTTATATTTTTATCATTACCTAAGTAATAAGTTCAATTTGCTGATAAATTAGCAAATAATACTTTTGAAAATATAATTTTTAATTTCATATCATTTGTATAATATGCTTGTAAATAAGTTTCTTTAATTTTATCATTAACTTTATTAGACAGTGATGTTATTTGTAATAAAAATTTAATATATTCGATAATTCCAACTTTTTCAGGTTTATATTTATTTGCATATTCTCCAATAGGTAAACCAGTAGCAAAACCAGTAGCAACTGTTTGAATATCATTAGTTATATTTTTAGTATATAAAGTTATTGTATTATCAAAATTAACTTTATCAGTTTGTGAACCACCACTTTGTTGCAAAGTTATATTTTCTAATGAACCATAATTATATGCACAAAACTCATTATAACCACTACCTAAAATATTTACATTTCTATTAGGAATAAAATTTTCTATATTTGGTGGCCCACATTCAACTTGTAAATTATTAAGATTACTTATCTCAATTGTTTTATATGAACCAATAAATTTTTCAATACTCTGAATTGTTGGGTCAATTTGTTTTAAATCAATTTCAGTTTCATAATAACCTTGATTAAAATCATCAGAAAATAAATTGATGGATTCAGAATTTAAATGTGCTTTCTTACATTGTGCTGGTGCGGTAATTTTGGTTTTTAATGGTAGTACTACATCAGAAGGCATAATATCTTTGGTATATGTTTTATAATCATATGGCACTGGTGGTAATACATATTGTGGGTAATTAAATGTTGGTATTTCATAATCGTGCGGTAATAGAAAACTAGTTTTATAATTAGTTGTCATATCGCGTAAATAATTATTTAATGTGCTTTTTGTTTTACCACGAAAACTCCATACTGATAATCTTAAATAATCTTCTTCATTATTGGTATATGGGTTATCAGCATAAAAGATAATTTCAAAATTACCTTTATATAATGCTTGAATTGAAAACATATCAATTATATAACTACAATTTGTACCATCGGGTGTTTGTAAGAATTCACAATCATTATCTTTTTCACTATCACTAACTGGTGTTTGAGCATCAACTGCTTTAGTTTGTTCATTAATTAAATAAACTCGGTTAGTTTTAGGATTTAATTGTTTTAAATTATATGTTGAATAAACTAACTCACTTGTTTTTGAACCATCGTTAGTTAAAACAGTACCTTTACATTTATCGGTTAATAAAGTTGTAAAACCTAAACTAGT
>NZ_RCOO01000255.1:0-1344 GCF_003987485.1 Spiroplasma endosymbiont of Megaselia nigra | reverse complement strand
CCGCTATTTATCACTATAAATGTGTCTCTAACGGTATTATAATTTCAATGGGTAAAAAATACCACTGTGCAGATAATATTGTTATAGAAAGTTTTCATTCATTACTTAAGAAAGCTACAATCCATAATAAAATATATAATTCACATGAAGAATATATACAAGATGTTATAAAATGAAATACATGATATTCAAATCGTAAAGAAAAAGATATAATAAAAAAAATAGTAAATACTTTTTATTAGTACTTACTAAAATGGGTGCAGTCTATTTTGTTGAATTTGTAATTTAAAATTAAAATCACTAATTTCATAACCAGTTATTTTAATATATTCATCTTTGTCAATAAAACCTATTTTAACGCTATTTTGAGAATATTTTAAGGTTGATTTTTGCTTTATCTTAACAAGATTATTAATTTTATAAATATATAAGGTTCTAGCACGGTCTTCGGTAAATAATTGTTCTAAATCGGGGTCGCTATACTGTGATTGATTAGCAAAATCTAAGGGGATACTATCAATTGAATAGTCAATTGGTTCATCATTTTCCACTAATTGTGCTAACATTTTTTCAGATGGTTTTAACATTATTCTTGTTCTCATTCTTCATCAGACATATTGATAATAGTTTCGTTGTTTTTTAATTGTCTGTTTAAAGTAGCATTTACCGGTAAGCGAACATCAACAATTAACTCATCAATATTTTTAATATTAAATGTTCTACTGTTTAAAATAGCATTATCATATTTAATTAACTTAATAATAAATTCAGTTAATTTAATTTCTCTAATATATATCATTTGTTCGTATGATGCGTTTGTTTGAATATTTACACCAGCAACTTCCGCTTGCGTTTGTTGGGCTCCCTTAGCAATAGCAGGCACATGATGGCGATTTATTTTATAGTAATTAGTTAATAATCAATCATATATTTTGGTTAATTGTTCACCTTTAAAATTACCAGCGATATAGTCTACTGGTTGAAAATTACTATCAGGGTCTCCTTCAACTAATAATAAGTCATTTTCAATAAATGAAGCCAAAATTTTACTAATTTCTTGGTCAACAACACCAGTCACCCCATTAGTATTAATGGTAAATTTACCACTATTTAATAATGGGTCTAATATTATCTTTTCAGCAATAATATCTAAAATACTAGCAAATTGTTTACCATAACGAGCAGAAGGCTCAAAATTAGGATTATTAGGAATAATTTCAATTGGAATAAAATTAAGTGGTAATATTTCTTCTCTTTGTAATGTTGTATAGTTATTTCATTTAGCATCATCAATATATAAGTCGGTAATAGTACTGTATAATCGTGTTTTTAACTTTCTAATAA
>NZ_RCOO01000254.1:0-1345 GCF_003987485.1 Spiroplasma endosymbiont of Megaselia nigra | reverse complement strand
CATTGAACATTTAACCGTATTCCAATTGAGTTTTTTACTTCGGCAAATATGAGTGTTGGTAATATTAATTATTCTTCACAAAATGACCCTATGGCAACACGGCAAGGTCTATTGCCTACTTATGCAAAATCGTTGGCTAATCTAACAACTTTAAAGAAAATGTTTCGTACTTTTCAAAAAGAAGATATTGATTTAACGATGATAGATTTAGAAGCATATTATACCCAGTTAGAAGTTAATGCATTACTAGATAGGGTTGTTATAGAAAAAATTAAAGATGATAAACTTATAAAATTAAAAGAAGAAATATTAAATGAATTAAAAAAGTTAATTTCTATTTCAGATTGAGAATTAATTAATTATCCTGAAGCAAACGAAAAATTAACATTTAAAATTCCAGATTATGATTTAACAAAATATTACTATAAAATATCAATTTCAATAACAGATTGTTCATCTGGTAATCAATTTGTAACATATTATTTTGAAACAATATCACAAAAATCAATATTTACATTTTTAGCAGATAATTCTTATAAAAAAATAACAATTAAGCAAGATGGCTCAATTACAAATGATACAAATAATATTGTTATTAAAGATTTAACAATTAAAAGAAAAAAAATAATTTAGAAAGGAAGTGATTTTATGTCAAAAAT
This sequence comes from Spiroplasma endosymbiont of Megaselia nigra, assembly GCF_003987485.1. Taxonomy (NCBI): domain Bacteria; kingdom Bacillati; phylum Mycoplasmatota; class Mollicutes; order Entomoplasmatales; family Spiroplasmataceae; genus Spiroplasma; species Spiroplasma endosymbiont of Megaselia nigra. Next base: position 686 of record NZ_RCOO01000254.1, on the reverse strand, counting down.
AACTATTAAAGATGTAATTATGTTTTTGAAAATCTTTGGAGTTTCATCATTGTTTTTTATAGCAGGAATTATTATTTGTTTTATAGGGCCAACTAAGCTAGGAATTGGTTGACCTGCATATGTAATTATTGGTGCAATGCTTAATGGTTTTGGGATTATTGTTTTAATTATTGAAACAATTAGATTTATCAAAACACATAAAAAAGAACAAAAACAAGATAACATTGAAGATGTTATTAAAAAAGAAGAAACAAAATAAAGAGGTGTTATAAATGGGATTGTTACCAGCCAAAAAGAAGTTAAAGAAAAGCTATGATATTGATAGTTATTATCTTAATTTATCATCAACGATTACTAATCGTAAAAATGTTACTGTTCAAAAACATAATGATATTTTAGAAAAAATAATTTGTGAAGATAATGCTAATTTTTTAAATCCACGTGAGTTAGAAATTAGCATTTATAATACACTTACTAATCAACAAATAAACTCTAAATTAATTAATAACTTTTTAAAAACACAGGACTTTACTAATAAGAATTGATATAACGAATATAAAATTAATAAGAATGGTAAGGGTGCATACTTTATTTTTGCTAATAATTCAAAACTTAATTTTATTACTATTGATTTTTACAATGACCAATATGATGAATTAGGTAATTTAGTATCTTGTACTTTTGAT
>NZ_RCOO01000253.1:0-1356 GCF_003987485.1 Spiroplasma endosymbiont of Megaselia nigra | reverse complement strand
TCCGATGAATAATGCAAATAAATTTATGTTTTTTAATATAAAAATAAAAAAAACAATCTCACAAGAGTTGTTTTTTGCCGGTTCATCGTACAGGACGCCTAATGAATAATATATATAATGAAAAATTTTTCAATTTTTAATTGAAAAATTTTTTAATTCTTTTTTTGTTTATAATTAATTTAGAATAATGTACAAAAAATAAAAGGAGTTAGATTATTAATGAAAAAAATATTATTGATATTAACTAGTTTAGGAACTATAATATCACCTAGTTTTAATTTAATTGCTTGTAATCCGCCACAACAATATGAAAAAAATATTTTACAAACATTCCAAATTAATACTAACCATACAGGACCTGACATTCTTAATAATCTTCATACTTTTATGCAAACACGATATAATCTAAAGGAAGACCCAACAGCAGTTAAAATTGCTAAATATGAAATTTGATATAATAATAAAAATATTAATAACGACAAGACAACAACTGTTACTCGTGATAAAATTATTAATATTATTATTAAACTAGCACCTCCTGATAAAACAATTCAATTTGACCAACAAAATTTAGTTCAAGAAGGTTTTATTTTAGGTGGTACTTATAAAGTTAATATTAAAGTAACTGATGTCAATAAGCAGGATATTAAAACAGTAATTGTTAATGATTTAAAATTAGCAGCACATGAAGAGGAAACATATGCAGCTTTAAACAATGAGATAGAAATTTTAGAAGCAGTTCGAGATGCTATTAATAAACGCTTGTCAATTACTGCTTCAAATAATGACTTTGTTTTAACAAATGACCAAGTTCCACAAAATAAACAAGTTCCTAATACGATTATTACTTTTACAGTCACTGCGACAACAAGTAGTAGTTTAATTCAAGGCTCATTTACTTTTAATAGTATTTTATTAGCACGCAAAGATATTTCTAGTGTGGAAATTAACAAAATGTTAATTGTGCCAAATCCAAAGTTAACATATTAAGCGTTGAACCAAAATCCAGAAATATTAGATGCTATTATTGGTACCATTAATAATAAATTACAAATTACAATTACAACAAATGATTTTATTGTTACAAATGATCAAGAGGGTGATAAAAAACAAGAGCCAATTCAAAAAGTAAGTTTTATTGTTAAAGCAGCAGAAAGTAGTAATTTAATTAAGGGAATAGTTACTTTTACTGTTGAGCTGCAAAAATTAAATATAAGTTCAGTTACGATAGCAAAAATTGCTTTGATTGCCAATCCAGATGCTGATTATCAGGAATTAAATCGAGATGCTAATTTAATCAAGGAAGTAAGAAAAGCAATTGATACAACATTTTCAATTAATGTAACAGTTGCTGAT
>NZ_RCOO01000252.1:0-1367 GCF_003987485.1 Spiroplasma endosymbiont of Megaselia nigra | reverse complement strand
GCGATGTTTGTTCAATTTCTTTTACTGTATTTTTTCGAAATTCTGCAGTATATGTTTTAAATTTTTGTTCTTTTCCTGCCATTAAAAAATGCACCTCCTCTAAAAGTTTAGTAAAGTTCTTTTTTAATTTTACTTACTTTTTGGGGTGCAGTCTTAGTTCTTCCTTAACCCTTTTTAACATTAATAAAGTATTAAACATCTTCTTTATAATATTTATTTCATGATGCAATATCATCAATATCATTCTTATTAACTGGTTCTAATGATGGCCGTTTTTCTAAGTCAATTTCGTCTTCAACATTATTATTTTTTTTCCGCGAATCAAGGATAAATTCTTTATCTGGTGCTGTCCGATTTTGTAACGCTTGAATCTGCATTCTAATTCGTAACATCGTTAATTTTTTATCTTTAAATTCAATCATTCACTGGATTGGTAACATTAATGGATCAAGTTTTTCCCCATTACGAATAATCATTAATAGCATATTAATAAATTTACCAAATCCCTCTTCCCCTTTTCAATGTTCCATTTCTAATGGATCATACATTAATTGATTTTTAACTAAATCATAATTGGAAGCATGTGCTTCTGTAATTTTTTCTGCTCATTCTATTTCAGGAATTAAATAAAAATTAGTTGATAAACTACAATTAAATAAATGTTGTTTATTTTTAAATAATGAGAAATTAAACTTATCAACAATAATGACACTAATACTAATTGTTAAGCCAGTTAAATCAGTTACTTCTTTCATTCATTGAAAGATTGCTTGAACATAACGAAGAATAAATTTTAATTTTCCTGACGAATAAAGAATTGTTTTTCAGCTTTCATAATCAAACTGATATTCTGCATCATGTCGTACTTTACGAATATTTTCATCAGGTTCTAATGCTAAGAAGTCTTCAACTGATAAAATAATCATATCTTTTTTCATATGGTTTGTTTCTCCTAGGTGACCTATCTCATTGACACATTTTCTATTTAATTATATCATAAAACTAAGGAGAAAACTAGGTATTAGGGAAGTGATTTAGCACCTATGTTGGATATTTAATAAATTATTTTCTTAACATATTAATTTTATTATTTTATCTTGTAAATTGTAAATGCAAATGTAGCACTTTATTAAAAAAGAATAAAAGTTAGAGTGCACCCCAAAAAGTAAGTATTAGTAAAAAAGGTTTATAAACTTTTATTTATTATATCCTTTTCTTTGTGGCTTGAATATCATTTATTTCATTTTTTAACATCATTAATATATTCATCATGCGATAAGTAAATATTGTTATGAATTGTTGCTTTTTTTAATAAAGAATGAAAACTTTCAATAACAATATTATCAGCACAATGATAATTTTTACCC
>NZ_RCOO01000251.1:0-1368 GCF_003987485.1 Spiroplasma endosymbiont of Megaselia nigra | reverse complement strand
CTATGTTATAAGTGGGTCAGATGGATTTGCCTTTGTGTTGAAACAAGGATCAACAACGCCAATCAAAATCGATGGAATAAGTAGTGTTATTTCACTTGCGATTGATAGTAAAGATAATGTTTATTTTAGTTCTGTATTTTATAATTTTAGTATTTTGAAAACTGCTTTGTCGTGGGTAAAACAACAAAGTCAGTTTAACCTATTTGATAGTAGTAAAAATATAGTTTGATTGCGTGATGATCAACTTGTTGTTAATGGACAAATTAAAGTAAAAATAGCAAACACTAATATTGAAAATATTAAAGTCAATGGCAAAGAAATGCCTCAAACAAATAAAATATGGGAATTTGATTTGCCAACAGATAAAATTCTTGTTGAAAATAAAGACTATCAAATTGAGATCGCTTTTACGCTTGATAAAAAAAGTTATATGGGTCAAATTGTTGTTTCATCATTGTTATCGCAACCAAGTATTAATGTTAAAAAAAATACTTCGGTAGTTGGTAATGTTGATAGTTATTCTTATAAAGCACCAATTAATGACAAAGTAGGGGATGTTACTTTGACTAGTGATTTGTATTACTCTGATACCGAAGTTAAAGTTAGTTTAAACAAACCAACAAGTAGCACAAATATTACAGCACAAATATTTGGTTTAGATGAAAAATGAGAAAAAAACGGGAGTGTTTATCAGATATTTGACAGTCAAACATACAATTTAGATGGTAGTCAATTAAAATCACATCAAGGGCGCTATTTGATTGAAACAGAAGATAATGTAAAAACAAAAATTATTTATTATATTGTTGTTAACAAAGATAATTTAACCCCGAACTTTTGAGATACAGAGCAAGGCCAAATTTTTTATAGTTGAGCAAATTTAAACGGATATAATGAGAGCATTAAAAAACTTAATGCAACCGAACTAAATAAAATAATCAATGAAAGTAAAAACTGACAGCAACTAGCTAGTGATAGTCAATTTGCGCGTGCTGTTGCTGATTGGTTTAAAACCAATGGTAAATTAGCGTCAAAAGAACCGTTGACAAAAGAGCAAGTTGTCGAGCAGTTAAAAACCCAAGTTCCAAGCAGTATCATAATTGCTGGGGTAAATACCAGCAATTATGATATAAACAAAGTTTCGTTTGAACTTAACAAAAGTGAATTTAACCCAAATGACAAAGTCAACATTACTGTTAAATACAACAATGCGACATCAGAACAATTTACTTTGCAAATCAAAGATAGTAATGTACCTAATAAAAAGGGTGGTTTAAGTGGTTGATCGATTGTGGGAATAGTAATCGGTTCGCTGTTAGGGTTATTTATTCTTGGGTGGTTGTTTAAACGGTTTGTGGTTGATCCGTT
>NZ_RCOO01000250.1:0-1374 GCF_003987485.1 Spiroplasma endosymbiont of Megaselia nigra | reverse complement strand
AGTTTTCATTCTTTATTAAAAAAAGCAACAATTCATAACAATATTTACTTATCGCATGACGAATATATTAATGATGTTAAAAAATGAAATAAATGATATTCAAGCCGCAAAGAAAAGGATATAATAAATAAAAGTTTATAAACCTTTTTTACTAATACTTACTTTTTGGGGTGCACTCTATATATTATCTTTTTTTAATTCTTGACAAAGTCTTTTTTTAACTTGTCCACAAACAGACATATATGATCTTTTTGCATTTATTACACGCTCATCATGTATTACATAGATATCTTTTTTCATTAAGTTATTCACTCCCTTTGTTGTCATAATTTATAATCTGCTGAACTATTATGTTTAACCATTGGTATTAATTCAAAGTGTAAAGCATAAAAATCACCATCAAATGTATCATCATATAAATCTAACACTCGTTCTTCTCTGGCATCTGGTTTATCTTCTCATTGAATTAATTCATATTGGGTTTTACTTACAGGACATTTTTCTCATAATCACTTTAATTGATTAGTATTTATTAACATTGTAAATGCTTCAATACGATGCTTTATTTTAAATTTCTGCTTTTGTGCTGGTTTAAAATGCATGTATTGACCAAAAGTATAATTATATTTCTCTCGGTTTAAACTTTCTAATGTTGCATAAGCACTATCATCAACATTTATACTAATTCCTTGCCGAATTAAATTAAAATATTGGTTTAATTGATTGTTGTAAAACTCTAAAATATCTGTTACTTGTTCTAATGGTCCTTTAAATTGTTGTGTAGCATTTGAGTGTGTATATTCAGCAACTTTATATGCTTTTTTATCAAATAAATTATATATTCAAAAACTAGCGGCTGTTGTATGTCCTTTTGGACTAGTAGAGTTTGCTAAGTCAACACAACCTAATAGCTTAGTTGGTTGTATAATATCTGTTCCTTGCATAATATCAATATATCTTGCAAAGATTGACCCACTAGTATTACCTGGTAAGCCTCAACTCCATACTCTTGCTCTTTCAATATCTAATTGTTCTAATCTTAATTGTTCATTAACTTTATCTTGTGGTAATTCATAATTAAGTCTTCAACTAGAATAATGAATAATAATCTTCATATTTCATTTTTCAATATAATTAATTTGCTCATATTTACTACGCATTATTTCTTCATTAAAAGGTAATAATTCATTACAATAACCAACAATATATCTTTTTAAACTTTCAGGGTTACATGTATTAATTGTTATTTTATTTTGATACCCACGAATAGCAAATTCTAAATCACTTAAATCTTTTTGTTGAAATTGGTCACATTCTTCTCTTCAATCAATAACTAATTTATATTTATTCAAATCAGCAAATGCTTTTAATTTT
>NZ_RCOO01000249.1:0-1416 GCF_003987485.1 Spiroplasma endosymbiont of Megaselia nigra | reverse complement strand
TTTCAATGTTCCATATAAAGGTGATTTTGAAAATTCAATTATTATATCTGAATATTGTTTTTCTGAAATTATTCCAACTGAAATTAAATGAGTTCATCACGGGTAACTATCTGATTTATATTTATAAATATCTGAAGGAGATTCTTCATTAATTTCAATTTTATTATTTAAAGGATATTTTGATGTTGGTGGTGCTTGACTTTCTAAATGACTATATGAAATTTTTGCATTTATAATGCGTGCATTTTTAAATACTTGTCTTTGTGAATTAGAACTATGGTTACCTATATTTAATAATTCTAAAATATTTTTACCTTTAATATAGTTTTTTGCAATACTTCAAGGTAAAAAACTTTCAGTAAATCAATATTGAAATATTCGTACATTGGGGTTTGTTTCTATTGGCATTGATAACAATGGTACTAAACTAGCATTTTCAATATTTGATGATGGATAAGAATAAATACCATTCACATTGCCTCAACATTTAATATTACCAAATAACATTGATTTAGGGTATTTAATCTCAATCCCAGTAAATACTGTGTCATCTGGCAATGATTTTTGTAAAACTAAATGAATACTATTTTGGTTTTTTCATTTAAAGTCAGTTATTTTAACTAAATGCGTAGATTTAATAATATCAACACCATCGGGTGTATAAGGCCGTTTGTATTCTTCAATGATATAACATTCATTTTTATTGTCTTCCGTAATTGGTTCATTAATAGACACTATTTTTAAGTTTAATGTTTCTAAAAATGCTTTGTCTTGTTTTGACATATCATTAATTAAAATATCTTTTTCATCAATCATTACATAACTTGTACTATTATCTTGGACTGTAGTATTTTGCTGTATTTGTAATTTAAAATTAAAATCACTAATTTCATAGCCAATAATTTTAATATATTCATCTTTGTCAATAAAACCTATTTTAACGCTATTTTGAGAGTAATTTAAGATTGATTTTTGCTTTGTCTTAACAAGATTATTGATTTTATAAATATATAAGGTTCTAGCACGGTCTTCAGTAAATAATTGTTCTAAATTGGGGTCGCTATATTGTGATTGATTAGCAAAATCTAACGGAATACTATCAATTGAATAATCAATTGGTTCATCATTTGCTAATTGTGCTAACATTTTTTCAGATGGTTTTAACATTATTCTTGTTCTCCTTGTTCTTCATTAGGCATATTAATAATAGTTTCGTTGTTTTTTAATTGTCTGTTTAAAGTAGCATTTACTGGTAAGTGAACATCAACAATTAACTCATCAATATTTTTAATATTAAATGTTCTACTGTTTAAAATCGCATTATCATATTTAATTAACTTCATAACGAATTCAGTTAATTTAATTTCTCTAATATATATCATTTGTTCGTATGATGCGTTTGTTTGAATATTTACA
>NZ_RCOO01000248.1:0-1417 GCF_003987485.1 Spiroplasma endosymbiont of Megaselia nigra | reverse complement strand
TGATATATCACCTTCCACATGACAACCAATATTATATTCTAATGTTTGATTTTTAATTCCTTCTTTATTATTTTTAATTAATGTAATAGCTTTATTTAATAAATCTAATTTAGCATCGCTTATAAAAGATTTACTATCTTCTAAACACTGTAATAATTCTTCATATTTAGCATTAAAAAAATAATCAACTGCTTTATGATATGTTTCTCTATTTTCCTTATTTTTATTTTGATATGTATATAGTTTTTTAAATCTACTTGTAAGATGAAATTTATCTATTGTATAGTGAATTTTATTTTTAGGAAAATATTGATGCATAAAATTTTTAGTATTTTTAATTCATAATGCACCATCACCTAAAATCATAATTTCAATATTGGGTTTCATTTTGAAATGAGTTTCAATTAAAGAAAATAATTTTATAAGAACTGGTTTTAAATTTGCTTCTTTTTTAAGATAATCTGGAATATTATCCATTTCAAAAACACCTAATTTATTTGCAATTACAGGTCTATTTTTAGTTGATTTTTCTTCATTAAAACCAGTATTAACAGTACATGCTATCGTGTGTTTTTTTATCTTTTTTCTTCCTTGTTTTGTTGAATCTAACATTTTCAAATAAGTCCCATCCATTTGAATATATAAAGTGTGTGGAATATCTATTTTTTTATTAGTTTTATTAATATAATATTCTTCATCAGTTTTTGCACTTTTCATAATATTAGATATTGTCATTAAACTAATTTTTACATGTTCCATAGTATCTAAAATATCTTTATATCTTTTGTTCTCAGTAATAAATGATAATATTTTTTCTTTAACAGAATTATCTATTCTTTGTCATTTTTCAATTCCTAAAAGTTTATCCAAAGGAAAAATATATTCTTCTTTACCTGTTTCTGGATTAATTTTATAATATTTTCTTCTTTTAAAAGTTATTTTCCCATTTAAAATAGTTAATGTTCTTGGTTTTATTTCTTTTACTTTATAATCTTTAAATTCTTTTAAAGTTTCATCAATTTTATAATTTTTAAAAATTCATTCATCACAATCTTCTAAATTTTGTTGAATAATTTCAATACTTTGTATATATAACAAATTATTAAAATTCTTAAAAAAGTTGTTATCAATATTTATCATTTTTTTACCCTCTTTCCTTAGTTCTACACATTAACACAAAAATAATAAAAATGCAAAAAAAGATATTATTTTTTATTTATTGTGTTATAATTTAATTGTTAATTATTAGCAAATTAATTTAACTGAAAAAAGTAAAGTAATTTACTTTTTTTTTATTTTGATGTAAAATATAGATAATAAAAAAAGAACCGTGTCAAGTTCTTCTGTACATGTTTTTCTCTACTTATATTTAACCATATAAAGGAGTAAAAAATGAAAGAATTTAATCCAAAAACAG
>NZ_RCOO01000029.1:0-9892 GCF_003987485.1 Spiroplasma endosymbiont of Megaselia nigra | reverse complement strand
AATTACACAAGTTCCAGTTCGTTATAATAAGTTCTTTAAAGGTGATGTAGAATTATGATTTAAAACATTTGCTTTAAGAGCCCAAAATATGATTAATTCTTATTTAAACTATCCATTTTCAAAATTAAAATTTGAAACATTTAAAGACCCGTTATTAAAAAAGATTTGTATTAATATGGTGTTTATTACTGTTGAGCATTGAACATTTAACCGTATTCCAATTGAGTTTTTTACTTCGACAAATATGAGTGTTGGTGATATTAATTATTCTTCACAAAATGACCCAATGGCAACATGACAAGGTCTATTGCCTACCTATGCAAAATCATTGGCTAATCTAACAACTTTAAAGAAAATGTTTCGTACTTTTCAAGAAGAAGGTATTGATTTAACAACGATAGATTTAGAAGCATATTATACGCAGTTAGAAGTTGATGCTTTATTAGATAAACTTGTTATAGAAAAAATTAAAGATGAAAAACTTGAAAAAATAAAAAAAGAAATTTTAGATGAATTAAGAAAATCAATTGTTATACCAAATGTTTCAGGATGAGAAATTGTAGATACTGGTGATTTTAGAGTTGGTCAAATCGGATATAATATTGCTAATTTTGATAAAGAAAATTATATTTATAGAATTTGATCCTCAGGAAAAGATAGCAAAGGAGATTTAAAGAGTCAAGGAATGTTGCAAACAAGGCGTGGTTTTACACAAACAATAGGTGTTATATATGATCAGATAGGTGTTAATAGTGCGTGTTTAGCATTATCTATTAATTCTGATGGATTAATTAATATTGGAGTTAATGGTCCATCAACATTTAAAGGGCTGGGAACAATGTTTATTGAAAGAAAAAAAGTAATTTAGAAAGGAAGTGATTTTATGCCAAAAGTAACTATTAAAGATGTAATTATGTTTTTGAAAATCTTTGGAGTTTCATCATTGTTTTTTATTGCAGGAATTATTATTTGTTTTATAGGACCAACTAAATTAGGGGTTGGTTGACCTGCATATGTAATTATTGGTACAATGCTTAATGGTTTTGGGGTTGTTGTTTTAATTATTGAAACTATTAGATTTATCAAAACTCATAACAAACAACAAAAACAAGATAGTATTGAAGATGTTATTAAAAAAGAAGATACAAAATAAAGAGGTGTTATAAATGGGATTGTTACCTGCCAAAAAGAAATTAAAGAAAAGCTATGATATTGATAGTTATTATCTTAATTTAGCATCAACGATTAGTAATCGTAAAAATGTTACTGTTCAAAAACATAATGATATTTTAGAAAAAAGAATTTGTGAAGATAATGCTAATTTTTTAAATCCACGCGAGTTAGAAATTAGCATTTATAATCCAATTAATAATAAGTATTTAGACACTAAATTAATTAGTAACTTTTTAAAAATGCAGGACTTTACTAATAAAAATTGATATAACGAATATAAAATTAATAAGAATGGTAAAGGTGCATATTTTATTTTTGCTAATAATTCAAAACTTAATTTTATTACCATTGATTTTTACAATGACCAATATGACGAATTAGGTAATTTAGTATCTTGTACTTTTGATTATGACCCTTATCTTAAAAATGACCAGAGTGTTTTTATTACCGAAAAATTAGAAATTGATTATGTAATTAAACAAGTTAAAGTTATTAGAAAGTTAAAAACACGATTATATACTAATGTTACTGATTTATATATTGATGATGCAAAATGAGATAATTATACATCTTTACAAAGAGAAGAAATATTACCAATTGATTTTATTCCAATTGAAATTATTCCGAATAATCCTAATTTTGAACCTTCTGCTCGTTATGGAAAACAATTTGCTAGTATTTTAGATATTATTGCTGAAAAGATAATGTTAGACCCGTTGTTAAATAGTGGTAAATTTACTATTAATACTAATGGAGTTACTGGCGTTGTTGACCAAGAAATTAGCAAAATGTTGGCTTCATTTATTGAAAATGACTTGTTACTAGTTGAAGGAGACCCCGATAGCAATTTTCAGCCAGTAGACTATATTGCTGGTAATTTTAAAGGTGAACAATTAACCAAAATCTACGATTGATTATTAACTAATTACTACAAAATAAATCGCCATCATGTTCCCGCAATCGCTAAGGGAGCCCAACAAACACAAGCGGAAGTTGCGGGTGTAAATATTCAAACAAACGCATCATACGAACAAATGATATATATTAGAGAAATTAAATTAACTGAATTTATTATTAAGTTAATTAAATATGATAATTCTATTTTAAATAGTAGAACATTTAATATTAAAAATATTGATGAGTTAATTGTTGATGTTCGTTTACCAGTAAATGCTACTTTAAACAGACAATTAAAAAACAACGAAACTATTATCAATATACCTAATGAAGAAGGGGGACAAGAATAATGTTAAAACCATCTGAAAAAATGTTAGCACAATTAGCAGAAAATGATGAACCAATTGATTATTCAATTGATAGTATTCCGCTAGATTTTGCTAATCAATCGCAGTACAGCGACCCTGATTTAGAACAGTTATTTAGTGAAGACCGTGCCAGAACCTTATATATTTATAAAATTAATAATCTTGTTAAGACAAAGCAAAAACCAATCTTAAACTACTCTCAAAATAGCGTTAAAATAGGTTTTGTTGACAAAGATGAATATATTAAAATAACTAGTTATGAAATTAGCGACTTTAATTTTAAATTACAAATTCAACAAAATACAACAGTCCAAGATAATAGCACTAGCTATGTAATGATTGATGAGAAAGATATTTTAATTAATAATATTTCAAAACAAGACAAAGCATTTTTAGAAACATTAGACTTAAAAATAATATCTATTAATGAACCAATTAGTGAAGATAACAAAAATGAATGCTATATCATTGAAGAATATAAACGACCATATACACCCGACGGTATTGATATTATTAAATCTACTCATTTAGTTAAAATAACAGACTTTAAATGAAAAAATCAGAATAGCATTCATTTAGTATTGCAAAAATCATTGCCCGAAGATACTGTATTTACTGGGATTGAAATTAAATACCCTAAATCTATGTTATTTGGTAACATTAAGTGTTGAGGCAATGTTAATGGCGTTTATTCTTATCCATCATCAAATATTGAAAATGCTAGTTTGGTGCCTTTGTTATCAATGCCGATTGAAACAAACCCTAATTTAAGAGTATTTCAGTATTGATTTACTGAAAGTTTTTTACCATGAAACATATCCCAAAACTATATTGAAAGAAAAAATATTTTAGATTTATTTCCTATAAACGGTTTAAAACAAGTATTATTAAATTATTTAACATATCGTTATAATTATGATCGTAAATTTAAAGGGGCAAGATATGATGAAAAGAATAACCCCGCTAATAAAGTGGCTGAATTACGCCAAAAATTCGAAGGACAAAAACCCAAAGATGTCATTGATGGTTTATTTGAAAACTGAAAATTAGATAATCCAACTCTTATTAATGATAATTCTGCTAAACATTTTAAACAAATTATCTATATGCTTTCAAATTATACATACAGTAAATACGCGATTAATAAGGGTTATAATGATGATATTAAATTATTTTCTCCTTATTATTTTGAATTAGTTTCAATTCCCAATAAAATAGAAGATGATTATTGAGAATTTAAAGAATGCAAAGTTGAGTTAAGTTCTTCATATTTTAACTTTATCAGTAGTGGTTCGGCAATAAATTATTGAGAAAAAGTTTATCATGATAATAATCCTTTTTTAAAACAAGATAATAAATATTATTTTGTTGTGTGGCGTGGTGATGAAAATGATGCTTGAAAAATTATTAAATTTCAAAATAATGCAGAACAACGTGAAAAACAAATATTAGAAAATTATAAAAATTTTAGATTAATTCTTCATAATCAAAAAGTCTTGTATATCATAGAAATTAATAAACGGGGCATTCCATGAAATATAGAAAGTTTAAATTATTTTAAATCGGTTTATCGTTGAAATTATGACGATGAACCAAATATACCAATTATTGATACAAAAAATGGGAAAATTACAGATTGAAATTTAAAACAACAAAATAATATTGACAATGATAATAAAGTAATTGTTAAAAACAAAGATATTTCAGAAAACAAAGTTTATCAATTAGAAGCAAATTTTTTTAACTGATTATCAATAACAAATGAATTAGAAACAAACAACATTCCCTCCCTTATTCCTGCTGAAATTAAATTATCAAACGGAGAATATGGTAAATATTTAACTAGTTTAATTATTTCTAATGACAAAATAGAAAAATATTTAAACTATTTTTCGCAATGATATAAATTACTTTATTCTAAAGCAGATTGAATGATTATGACTAAAAATTTAGTTGAAGATAATATTAAAATAACTTTTGATGATAAAATTTTTATTTTAAATCAAATTGAAATATCGGGTATATGAGGCTATGGGAATTATGATATTACAATTTTTACAAAAAAAGAACAAATTGATATTAATAATTTACAATTATTTAATAAAAACAATGAAAAATTATCATTAATTTCATTAGAAATATAAAAAGTCATTTTATAAAATGACTTTTTATTATTAATTAACTATTAATTCACCAGTTTTATTATTCACACCTAAATTAGGTACGTTAGTATCATAATTTCAACGATAAACCGATTTAAAATAATTTAAACTTTCTATATTTCATGGAATGCCCCGTTTATTAATTTCTATGATATACAAGACTTTTTGATTATGAAGAATTAATCTAAAATTTTTATAATTTTCTAATATTTGTTCTTCACGTTGTTCTGCATTATTTTGAAATTTAATAATTTTTCAAGCATCATTTTCATCACCACGCCACACAACAAAATAATATTTATCATCAACTGTATTAAATGGTTTTTCTTGTGGTGATATTCATTCTAAAATACCATCTTTTGTATTTATTTTGTTTTCTGCTTTTAATTTTGTTAATTGTTCTTTTGTATATTCGTGTATTTTAGGTTTATTATTACAAGCAACTAAACTGGTTGTACTTGTTCCAATTAAAGTTATTGTGCCTAAAATAGTTAATATATTTTTCATATGTATCCTATCTGTTTTTTTATATAATTATGTTTGTTATTTTAATTAAAAATGGAAATAATTAATTTTATTTCCATAAATATTTATTATAACTCTATATGTCCGTTAGAAGAAAAATCGGGTGTTGAATTGGGATATTTATCTCCAGAACTATTTCTACTTCAAACAACAGTTATTGTTCCTTCAAAATAATTATTACGTTCTGTATATAAAGTTGCGCGACCTGCCCTGGTATTTATATTTCCAACTCTTAAATAAGATATCAATCTCTCCCCTCTATTTTCTAATGTGTTTAAATGTGTATTATTAAATAAAAATGCTTGTAAAATATTTCGAGCATCAATGTGTAACAAACTACCTAGATCAGCATTTATATTTCGCAATAATGATATATTAATTTTTCTATTATTGTGTGCTGAATTTCATAAAGTAGCATCATCAAATTCATCGCCCCACGCACCAAACTGTCTTTTATTTCTATTTAAATTTTCTAAATTATTTATTTGTTGATAATTAATATCACTATTTTTAGTTTCTTGTTTTTTATAAGGACTAGCGGCAATTGTTGTTGGCACAGCAGTTCCACTAATTGTTAATACACTTAATAAACTTAAAAGTTTTTTCATTTTTATATATTTTCCTTTCTTTAATCTTGATCTTGAAACTTTTTATCAAGATCCATTGAAATTATATATAAATATATATGCAAGTCAAGCATTTTTAAATATATTATTATTGTAATTATATTTTAGGACTAATCTGGACTCGCGGTGATTTTCATAAGTTTGTGAAAAACGACTTAAATTTTAAAAAAACTTTTGCCGCGCTTTTCAAAATACTTGGGAAAAATTCTAAGCGTTAAGCGAAGAATTTTATAAAGGTTCCTAAATTTGCTTGAAAGAACTTCAAAACTTTTTTTAACTTGTAAGTCATTTTATCACAAAAATTTAAGAAAATCAACCGCTCGTCCAAAATTGCATTTTTATATTTTAATCAACAAAAATAGCCAATAACCCTTATTTTATAAGGGTTATTTGTTTCTTGTTTTGCGATTGTCGTTTGTGGCGCATCGAACGTTATTTTTACGAGGAAATGGTAATAAAAATAATTTAGTAGTATTGTTTTAATTTTGTGTTATTTGTGTTTAAAGTGTTAATTGTGTTATTTGTGCTTTTATTATTTACTTTCCTTTTAAACAAGGATATAATTTATTTGTGCTTAAAGTGTTAATTGTGTTATAAATAACATACTAAATAAAAGAGGAGATGTTACTATGCCAAAAGATATAAAAAATTCTTTACTTAATGAGACTGCTTCTTATAGTAAAGAATTAAATAAAATGAAAAAAAGAAAATTTATTCATACATTAAGTTGTAAATCAGAATTAATTGATAAATTTTGTTCTCTTGCAGAAGAAAAAAAATGAAGTAAAACAACTTTGATGAATGAAATATTAGAATATTATTTTGATAGATTGGAGAATAATAAAAATGAAGATGATTAGTTTTTGCAACAAAAAAGGCGGTGTTGGTAAAACGACCCTTTGCAAAAATGTCGCCTATAAATTAGCATTAGATAAAAACAAAGTTTTATTAATTGATTTAGATACACAAGCAACATTAACATTATTAACTAGAACAACTGAAAATTTTAATACTGAAAAAACATTACATAAAATTATTGCCAGTGATTGTGAATATAATATAAAAAATATTATTCAACCAACAAAATATAAAAACATTGATATTATTGCTGGTGGAGAAAGTTTAAAAAAATCATTATTAGCAATGAAAGAATTTTACTCAAAAGGAATGTATTTTCAGGTTGGTTTTAAAATATATAATGAATACAAATCAACATTTGATTCTTATGATTATGTGTTGATTGACTATCCACCCTCAACAGATGATTTAAGTTTAAGTTGGCTAATATTTAGTGATTTAATTGTTGTTCCTACAAATTTAGTTGTGGGTAGTTATAAGGGAATTTTAGACTTAAATAATAATTTAGAAATAATTGCAAAAGAATTAAAGACTGAAAAGCCTGAAATAAAAATATTATTTAATTCTGTATTGGATACAGATAATCAAGATATTTTTAAAGAACGATTAAAAGAAAATAATTTATATGATAAATTATTAAATATAATTATTAGGCATTCTGGGATATTTAATAATAGTGAAAATGATTTTAATAGCATTTGGGAAAATCCGTATTATTGACGCCAAAAACAAGCATACGAAGAATTAATAAAGGAAATCAAATAACTATAAAAGAGGTATTATATTATGCATAAATTAATAAGCTTAGATGAAGATTTAAGTAAATGTGAAAATTGTAGTTTTGTTATTCAAAAGATAGATGATAAATGATTTACTATCAATGAAGGCGAACGAAAATGTGGTAAATAATATTTAATGCTAAAAAATTAAAACTGCTTTTAGGCAGTTTTTTTATATTCCCATTTTAAAACGATATGGATAAGAACCATAAAACAAAGCATCATATGGGTCGTGGTACATTTTACTATCGGGTGTGTTTGTTTTGGTATCGCTAAACCTTAATTCACTAATACATTTATCTAAAAATGGAAAATTATCTAATATGCCATATATTTTGCCTTGAACAAACATTTTTCTCATTCATGTTACACGATTAATTATGCCTGCTTCTTTATTAAGCGAAGTTTGGTGTTTTTTAGCTTTAAATATTTTAATTTTATAACCTAAATAAGGGTAAATATCTTCTTGTAATTTTTGCATAAAGTCATGAGCATTAATATCATAATGAAATGTCACATATTCAAAATCATCAAATTTATCAAATGTATTAATTATTCATTGTCCGTAATGTTCAACCATTTCATTTAAATTCATTGCGTTTTTTGGTGTAACAACATTTTCTTCAATTAAGTACTTATCATATTCATTATTTTCATTAATTTTATAGCCACTAAATAAAAACACAGTATGGTCTTCACTACCATTAGCATAATCAACACCAATTGAATAACTATCAAATTGATACTGTTTTGTATTGAAATTATAAAAATCTTGTAAATTATACTCTTTAATATATTTACGATAATTTCGTAAAACATAAATACTGGGGTCACTATCGTTATACTCAAATCCGTAGTATTCAAGTTCAAATAAATCGGGTCGTTCTTCTTTATTTGCTAAAACAAGTTTTTTGGTAATATCAGGTATTTTATTTCAAACAGCCCCCATAGTTAATCGCAAATTAAAAACACCTAAGCCATTAAATGCTTGTGTATTTTTTGAATATACTTGGTTGTGTTCTTTTAAAATAGTTTTAATTCTTTCATTTAAAGGCAAATATGGCGTTACAAATTTTTCATAAAAGACATGGTATTTATCAAAAGGATTAAAAGTAAATTGATTAGAATATGTTTTATGAAAATATGTTGTTACGGTTATATATTTTTTTGCTATGTTATCTCACTCTTGAAATGTCCAAGATAATTCTTTTACTGGAATAGGATTATCTAAATTATATTGTTCATTATCATTTTCATCAGTATATTTTTCATAAGATACTTTTAAACTTTTTGAACGAAACATTGAAACTCTTAAATTATTATATCTTTTATCTAGTTCTTTATCAGTTAAAATTTCTTCTTCTTCGGCATGTATCATTTCATCTGTTCATGCTGATATAATACCACTTCCTTTTCCAACTTTCCCCATAATTTTATTACCATTAGCATAACCCGCAAAAGCAATACGAACACCATTAGGAAAAACAATTTCTCCACCTTCTTTAACATTTTTAGGTCAAATAATAGCATTTTCATTCTCAGGTCCTATATCAATCCCATATTTATCATATAGATAATTACAGACATTAATTGTATCGCCAAATGTAGTATCTTCGTGGGTGTTGGCGTATCTTCGTAAAATGACCGACGAAGCATCGGTAAAATTACAAGCAAAAAATAATTTTTCAGCCAGATGATTTCATGTTTTATTAGTACCACGACCTGCTGAGACAAACTTAAAAAAACAGGATGAAGTAAAATATCAGGCATAATTATCTCCAACAAAGTCTTTAAATACTTCTCAATCAAAGCCAAAATTATAGTCACTAAAATTTAAATCATATTTTTTATTTAAATGTTCATAACTAGTAATTCTTTTTTTGTTATTAATTTTAATAAAATTTTGCATTTTTAAATATCCTCCATTTTTTTTATTTATTATTTATCATTTTATCAATTAGTATAGAAGCACATTTTTTGGTTAACATTTTTTTTGGTAACAACTTATTATTTTTTGTGTTTCAAAAAAGAAATTTTTTGTTAGTTTAAAATTTTTGGGTGATTGATTAATTAATTTTTCAATTAACTGATATTGTTTTTCAATACATTGTTGGTAAAGTGAAATCTCACCAGATATATCTTCATAACTTTTTTTATGAACTAATTTTTGTTGATTAACTTTATTTCAATTAAGTTTTGCCATTTTTATCAACTCCTTTGTTATTGCTTTTTTATCTTATTTTTTCCATTATTTTAGGAGGGAGAGGGGAACAAACTTCTTTTCTCCTTTTTTTCTTTAATTATTTTATTATGTTTTTTATTACTACTATTTTTCTAATGTTACCCTCGTTTTTTAACAAAACACCCCCCCCCGACAAGTCACCCATGTAGTTAATTTAGACATCCTTATCCAGTTCTAAAACAGTCAGCTACTGCTACGCACACGATTTTATTTTTATTCTTGTTATTAAATGTTATGAATGCACCACTACGCGTCTAACTTA
>NZ_RCOO01000003.1:0-26180 GCF_003987485.1 Spiroplasma endosymbiont of Megaselia nigra | reverse complement strand
TATGTTTTAAATTTTTGTTCTTTTCCTGCCATTAAAAAATGCACCTCCTCTAAAAGTTTAGTAAAGTTCTTTTTTAATTTTACTTACTTTTTGGGGTGCGGTCTTAAATATCTTTTTAAATCTTGTTAATGAATATTTATGATACCAAAAATTGTTGGAATTGAGAATTTTACTTTCCTAAGATCAATTATAATACTTCTTTGGAGAGCATAAAATGGAATCTTTTTTCTTGAAAATGGTATAGTTTGGCAAATTACGCTTTATTTACGATAAAGTTAAAATGAAAATCTTTTCCTTAATGGTAAAATAAGGAAGAATTTACTTTAAAATAGGAGGATTTTATGGCAATTATCTTAGAAGCCAAAGCTATTAGCAAAAAATACCATCAAAAATTTGTTTTAAAAGATGTTAATTTAATAATCCATCAACATGAAAAAATTGGTTTAATTGGTGCTAATGGAAGTGGCAAAACAACATTAAGCGAGATTATTGCTGGTGTGCGAAAGCCTAATAATGGTGAAATTATTTATCAACCAAATTTAACCATTGGAATGCAGTTTCAAAATTCCCAATACCCACCTGGGTTAACAATAATGGATATGATTAAATATTATTGTAAAGTATTTCAGTTATCTTTCCAGCAGGATAAAATTAAACAATTAATTAGCACTTATCAGTTAACAGAAGTTGCTAAAAAAAAGATTGTTAAATTATCAGGAGGTCAGCAACAGCGATTAAACATTTTATTGTCAGTTATTCATCAGCCACAATTAGTAATTTTGGATGAAGTTTCAACTGGCTTAGATATTGCAGTTAAAGAAACTATTTTTCAATTTTTAGAACAAAATATTATTACTAATCAACGAGCAATGTTGCTCGTATCACACAATATGGAAGAAATTGAACGTTTTTGTGAGCGGGTTATTTATTTATCATCAGGAAAAATTAAAGCTGATTTAGCAGTAACTGATATTCTTCAAAAGTATGGTAGTGTCTTTAACCATACAAAAGAGATGTTTGAAAATGAACAAAATAAAGACTCTTAATTAAAAGAGTCTTTATTTTTATTAGCACTTTGATTGTAGTCTTCGGTAATTGCGTTAGCTGCGTTAATCTTATTTTCCAAATTTGGATGAATTTTTAATAAACTTCGAAAAATGATATCAGATATTAAAATTTGAACAATTTTAGAAGATAATGCTGGAAAACGCTCATTTTCTTTTGCATGAACTTCAAATAAAATTTTATGTTTAATTTTATATAATTGATCAATGTTAGGATTATTAGTAACTAAAGACACATCAATGTTCAGCTTATTTGCTAAATTAATAATATTAACAACTTCATTTGTCTTTCCTGATTTACTAAAAATAATAATTAAATCATCGGGTTCGGCATTTGAAAGAGTAACCATTAACGAATGAATGTTTTCTGTTGTATAACAGTTATAACCAATCATATTAAGGTTACTATGTAACACCCGGCAAGCAAGAAAAGATGCACCAATGCCAAAGGCGAAAATTCGCTTTTTAATAACAATATCATTAATTATGCGGTCTAAGACTTCTAAATCAATATTGTCAATTGTTTCGTGGATACTATAAGAATAATAGACACGCATATTGTTAGCGATATCTTTTAAATTCATGGTTTCATTAGTTTCGTAATTTTTGTTTAGAAAATTTAATCGTTCATAAATATGCATTTGTAATTCTTTAATATTTTTAAATCCTAAGTGTTTTGCCATTCGGGTAATAGTTGATTCACTAACATAGTAAGCTTTTGATAATTCAGTTATTGTTTTACTAGTAAATAGCACAGGATTTTGAATAATTTGTTCAATAACTGATAGTTCAGTATCAGTCAAAGTATTTTTATCATATGTTAACAGAGACAACATAGAAACTCCTTTCATCAACCTCACCATGAAAATTATTTTCATAATATCAACTAATTCTATTTTACAACAAAGTGGAAAATAATTTGTTAATTTAATAAAAAATGCAAATTATGTATATTTTTAGCAAAATTATTATATAATATAACTATAAAATAATGAAAATTTATATAAAAATCCAAATGTAAAGCAGTTATTTTAATAGAAGGAATAAAAAAGACAATGATGTTAAGTTTATCGCCACAACATATTTCCTATTTATCAATTTTAATTTTTGGAATTATTTTGGGGACAATATTTTTAATTATTTGAATTTTCCAAAAGAAACGATTAGTTAATAGCGGAGATTATTATTCTAAAAATAATAAAAATTTAGATTTATGAAATTATATTAAACGTAATATTGCGTTATATAGTGCTTTTTTTTGTTATGTTATTAGTATTTCCGCTCTTTTTTTATTGGTTTTATAAAATTATCATTATTTTAAAAAAAATAAAAGAACTTTACTTTGTAATATTTAACCTAACTTTAAGTTAGTTAAATTCTATAGTTATTTAGAAAATATTAATTTATTATTTTAAAAGGAGAAATCAAAAATGAGTGAGAAAGCCAAGCTTAAACCTTTTATGTCAAAGGCTTGATGAAAACAATCAAATCAAATGACAATGGGGACTTTAAGTAAATTAAGTAAAGCATTTCTGTTACCAATTGCTTTGTTACCAATTGCTGGAATATTCTTAGGAATTGGTGCGACTATTTCATCAAAAGTTGATCCTGCTTCAGCAGCTTGATACTTTGGAAATTTTTTAAATAAAATGGGAGATATTGCCTTTGGTAATTTGCCAGTATTATTTTGTATTTCTGTTGCAATGGCCTATACGGAGGATGCTGGAGTAGCAGCATTGACCTCAGTGGTCGGGTTTTTAGTTTTTAATGCAATTCAGTTGTCATTATTAAATGAGGCACATGCTCATATTCAATATGTTGTTAATATTGAGGGTGGTGTTTCATCAATTATGGGATTAACTGTTGATGGTGTAACATCAGCCAGTCCAACTTTACTAACGGGTGAACAATTATTGGAATGAATGAGAACCAGTGATATTTATAAAGAATTAGTGAAGGGGAATGTTACTGTCAAAATTGTTAGTTCAGCACGAGTAACTGATCAATTTAACTTGTTATTTTACACTGGTCAAACATGAGCAGTTCAAAATAAATTATTAACTTCTAATTTAGGAATTAATTCATTAAATACTGGTGTTTTTGGAGGGATTTTTGTTGGAGCGATTGCGGCTTTCGCTTATAATCGTTTTCATAAAACACATTTACCCTCAGCGTTAAGTTTTTTTAGTGGGACAAAATTAGTTCCAATTATTATTTTTATGGCAGTAATTCCATTAGCTTTTATTTTTATGATTATTTGACCATTAATTGGAACTGGGCTAGCATGATTTGGAAATAACTCAGGAAAATTACCAGTAGGGTTAGATTCTTTAATCTTTGAGATTTTTGAGCGATCATTAGTGCCATTTGGGCTACATCATGTGTTTTATTCACCATTATGATGAACACAAGCCGGGGGAAGTATGGCAGATTTAATCGCTAATGTTTCAAAAGACCCTTTAAGTTATATGGCTTTTCTTAAAGATTTACAAGGAGCTGGTTATATTGATGCTAATATTGATTTAAGTACAATTACAGTTGGAGCAGCACAAGCAGGAATTACTAGTTGATTATCAAAACTAAATGCTTCAACAATAGCGGCAGTTGGTGATCAAACAATTATGTATAAAGTTATTGCTGATCCAAAAATTACCTTTACAATGGTTCAACATATGGGGTTAAATTTAGGACGATTCCAAACTGGGAAGTTCCCATTTATGATGTTTGGATTACCAGCAGCAGCAGCAGGAATGTACTTTAGTGTTCCAAAAGAAAATCGAAAACAAGTAATGGGAATTTACTTTTCAGCAGCCTTTACTTGCTTCTTAACAGGAATTACAGAACCAATTGAATTTACTTTCTTATTTGTAGCACCATGGTTATTTTATGGTGTTCATATGCCATTATGTGCAATTTCATTTATGTTAATGGGATTATTACATGTGCATACATCAATGACCGTTTCAGGTGGATTTATTGACTTTATTGTCTTTGGTATTATTCCATTTGTTGGTGGAAAAGGAACAAACTTCTATTGAATTCTTGCAGTTGGAATTCCATATATTGGAATTTATTTTGCAGCTTTCTACTTCGCAATTAAATATGGGAAAGTTCAAATTCCTGGTCGTGATGGTATCACAAAACTATATACTAAAGCTGATTTTAAAGCAAAAAAAGGTACTAATGAAACAACTTCATTACCCCCAGCAAAGGGTGATGCGGCAAAAAGAGAAAAAGCACGTAAAATTATTGAATTTTTAGGTGGTGCTGATAATATTACGGCAGTTGACTCATGTGCATCACGTTTACGAATTACAGTTGTTGATAGTAAACTTGTCAATCAAGATGGAATTAAAGGATTAGGTGGCAGCACCGGAATGCTTATTCGTGGTCAATCGGTTCAAATTATTTATGGTGGAGAACAAGAAGTAATTAAACCGTATATACGTGAATTATTATCTGAAATGCGTAATAATAAAGAGACAGCGAATTTAAATTCAAAACAGGGTTAAAATTAAATAGATATCAAAAAAACATTAATTTTTTAATTAATGTTTTTTTTGTCTATTTTAACAAATGCTATTTTGTGATAAAATTATAGTGTATAAAAATGGAGTAGAAAATAATGACATCAATTTTTGGATATCCAAAAGAGGAATTACAATTATATTTATTTGCGCATGGTTTTAAGAAGTATTTAGCAGAGCAAATCTTTGATTGAATATATGTCAAAAACATATATTCTTTTGATGAAATGACAAATATTTCTAAAACTGATCGTAATAAATTACAAGAATACTATACGATTGAGCCATTAAAAATTGTTGTTCAACAACAGTCAAAAGATGGAACAGTAAAGTTTTTGTTTCAGTTAGCAGATGGTTATAAAATTGAAACAGTTTTAATGCCTCAAAGTTATGGTAATTCTGTTTGTGTTACAACACAAGTTGGTTGTAATATGGCGTGCACTTTTTGTGCCTCAGGACTATTAAAAAAAACCCGGAATTTATCAACTGCCGAAATTGTTCAACAAGTTATGATGGTTAATCGTTATTTAGCAACAACAAATGAACGTGTAAGCCATGTTGTTGTAATGGGAATTGGCGAACCATTTGATAATTTTGATAATACGCTTAAGTTTGTCAACATTATTAATGACTCAAAAGGTTATCAAATTGGTGCGCGCCATATTACAATTTCTACTTGTGGGTTAGTTCCAAAAATTAAACAATTTGCAGAATTAAAGACCCAAGTTAATTTAGCAATTTCATTACATGCTCCAAATAATACGATTCGTAATCAATTAATGCCAATTAATAAAGCTTATCCAGTAGAAAAATTAATGGATGCAGTTCGTTATTATATTGAGTTAACTAATCGGCGTGTTACTTTTGAGTATATTTTAATTGAGAATGTTAATGATAGTCGTGAAACAGCATTAGAATTAGCAAAGTTAATTCGAGGATTAAATGCTTATGTTAATTTAATTCCTTATAATACAGTTGCAGAAAATGGATATCAACGCAGTACAAAAATTAATCAATTTTTTGAAACTTTACAACAGCAAAAAATTAATTGTATTGTTCGTCGTGAATTTGGGCACGATATTGATGCTGCTTGTGGTCAATTACGAGCTAAAAATGAAGGGATTATTAGAAAATAATTATGCAAATACGGTTTGGATACAAAACTGATATTGGTGCTTATCGTAGTAGTAATCAAGATTACTTTGATTTTGCCAATAATAGTTTTAACAATTATATTGCCATTGTTTGTGATGGGATGGGTGGTCATCAACATGGCGAAGTTGCCAGTAAAATGGCTGTTGATAGTTTGGTGGAACATTTTAAACGGACAAATTTTAATCATTTGTCTGATGAAGAAATTAATAAATGGTTTCGTCAAACAATTTTAGCAATTCAACAGGAAATGGTTACTTATGCTCAAATTTATCCTGATACAAGTGATATGGGAACAACAGTTGTTGCTGCCTTAATTGCTAATGGAAAAGTATATGTTATTAATATTGGTGATTCACGGTTATATAAATTACATCATGATAAAATTTATCAAATTACTACTGACCAAAATATGGAAAATTCAACAGAATATCGAGAAAAACAAGAATTAGAATTTCAAGGTCAATATAAAAAACAATATAATATGCATACTTTTTGAAAAGTATTAACAAGTGCTTTAGGACCAACAAAGAATTTAAAAATTGATACTTATGTTATTGAAGATATTAAAGGACAGTATTTATTAACCACCGATGGAATTCATGATTATGTTGATGAAATTGATTTAATTGAAACATTAAAATCAGCAAATAAATTAAACGATAAGGTTAAAATTTTAATTGATCGGGCATTAGAAAATCTATCAACTGATAATTTAACCGGAATTGTTTTTGAAATAACAGATTAAAGCACTGTTATTTTTATTTGTTGTTTTTTTCTTCTTAGTTTTTTGTGTTATGATGTTTACAAGTTAAAATAATAAGGTAAAAGGGTGCAGAAAATGGAACAAATCACAATTGGAACAGTGTTACACAATCGTTATCATGTTTTAGCTAAAATTGCAGATGGTGGTATGGCTGAAGTTTTTGAAGGATATGATATGTTATTAAAGCGGCATGTTGCAATTAAAATTATGACATTAACATTATCAAAAAATAAAGAAGCAGTAGAACGTTTTAATAAAGAATATAATTCAATTGCGCAGTTTTCCCATAATAATGTTGTTAAAGTTTATGGTTCATTTCAGGCGTATGATCGTCATTGTTTAGTTTTGGAATTAGTTAAAGGTTATACTTTGAAAGATCGTTTACTAACATTAGGTCCTTGCACTGTTAAAGAATTATTATATTTTTTTGATGAAATTAATTTAGCTATTACGGAAGCTCATCATAATGATATTATTCATCGTGATATTAAACCAGAAAATATTTTGATTTCATATGATGGTAAAATCAAGGTTGCTGATTTTGGTGTTGCAATTTTAGAAAATAGTGAAGATTTAGAATGTGGCAAAATCATTGGAACATCAAAATATATGGCACCAGAAATTGTTCAATCAAAACCAGCAACAAAACGCAGTGATATTTATGCTTTAGGCATTATGTTATATGAGTTAGCGATTGGGATGGCTCCTTTTGTTGGAAAAAATCCAACTTTTGTTGCAGTTAAACATGTTAAAGAATTGCCACTACGACCACGGTTAGTAAATCCCTTAATCCCACAAAGTTTAGAAAATGTTATTTTAAAAGCAATTGCGAAAGATCCTAGTGAGCGGTTTCAGACAGTGGTAGATTTTAATACTAGTTTACAAGCAATTGAAACATCAGAACATCGATCGGAAAAACCTTTAAAGTTATCAAATATGTTTGAAGTAAAAGGTAAGCAGTGTAAGCTTTATGATCGGTATTATTCTTATCCATGATTTTTAAGAATTAAGGTTGCTTGATGATTTAGTTTCTTACCAGTTTGTTTCATTATTGCCTTAGTTTGTCTTTGCTTGTTTTTACCAGGGTAGAATAATATGCATCAAACAGGAATGATTATTCGCATTGTTAGCGAGTTTTGTTATGTTAAAAATGATATTGACCATCAAATTTATGCTTGCAAAGCAAAAGGATTATTTCGTCATCAAGAAATTAAACCAGTTGTTGGTGATTATGTTCAATTTGAAATTCAAAATGACAAGCAAGGAATTATTTATCAAATTGAACCGCGTAAAAATGAATTATACCGGCCACGAATTGCTAATGTTGATCAAGTTATTATTATTACAGCAATGGCAGAACCGGATTTTAATTCATATTTATTAAATAAATATTTAGCATTTATTGAATACAAAAGTTTAAAACCAGTTATTGTTTTTACTAAAAAAGATTTATTGAAAACAGATGAACTTTATCAAAAATATTTTAACTGATATCCAAAGTTAGGTTATGAAGTTTATTTTATTAGTAATAAAAAAGATGATAAAAAAGTATGACAACAATTTGAACAACTTTTTCAGAATAAAATCACAGTGTTAACTGGGCAAACTGGTAGTGGGAAATCATCAACTCTAAATACGCTATTACAAGCAGAGATAATTAAAACGCAAGAAATTTCTAAAGCATTAGGCCGCGGAAAACATACAACGACAGCTAGTGCATTATATGAGTTATTAGATGGAATGATTGCTGATACACCAGGTTTTTCAACATTTGATTTAAGAGATTATGAAAAAGGAGGATTAGCCCGCTCTTATCATTTATTTAATCAATATGCTAATGAATGTAAGTTTCGAACTTGCTTGCATTTACATGAGCCACATTGCAAAATAAAAGCATTAGTTCAAGCAGATGTTATTCCACAATTTTTTTATAATGATTATGTTCGCATTATGCAAGAACAATAGAAAGAGGTAATGATGAAAAAATATTTTGTTGCACCAAGTGTTTTAAGTGCAAATTATTTAATCCTACAAGAAGAGTTAGCAGCAATTAAGAAAGCGGGTGCTCAATGAATTCATTTTGATGTAATGGATGGTGATTTTGTACCAAATTTAACTTTTGGTCCAAAGATTTTAGCTGATATTACTAGTTATAGTGATTTATATCTTGATTGTCACTTAATGGTTAAAATTAAAAATAGTAGTGTTGAAAATTACTTGCTGTCTTTTATTAAAGCAGGTGCATCAGCAATTACTTTGCATTATGAAGCATTAACTGAACCACAATTAACTGAATTTTTAAGTTTACGAACAAAATTAAACATAAAAATTGGGTTAGCAATTAAACCATCAACTCCAGTTGAAATTATTTACCCGTATTTAAATTGTCTTGACCTAGTCTTAGTAATGACAGTAGAACCTGGTTTTGGTGGTCAAGCTTTTATTCCAGCAGCAGCAGCAAAGATTAAAGTTTTACGACATTATCTTGATCAAAATAATGGCAAAACACTAATTGAAGTTGATGGGGGAATTAATGCTGAAACTGCAACCCTTTGTAAACAATATGGGGTTGATGTGTTAGTGGCGGGTAGTTATTTATTTGGCCATGTTGATTTAGCAGCAAGGTTGAAAGGATTATTAGCAGATGAAAGCAAATAAAGTTTTAATTGTTTGTTCAGAAACAAATTTAGATTTACAGCAGTATCAAGATTATTATAAAATTGGTGTGGAACGAGGTGCCTTAGATTTAATTAAAACTTTTGATACTTTTGATCTTTTTTGTTGTGACCAAGATAGTTTAACAACAACAGAAGCAAAACTAATTACTAGTAAAGCAAAAGAGTTATTAATAGTTTCCCAAATTAAAGATTATATTGATGGTGAATTAGCCTTACAAGAAGCGTTAAAATTAAAACCACAAGAAATTATTTTTATTGCACAAGGTAATCGCTTTGATATGGAGTTGAGTTGTTTTAACTTTATTTATCGCTATAATATTATTTTTATGAATGATAATACTTATGCTTATTTATTAAAACCAGGAATGAATGAAGTTTATCAAAAGGCAGGTTATCGTTATTTTTCATTATTTAGTTTGCAAGCAGCAACTGTGACAATTAGTAATTTAAAATATAATGCTAACCAATTAAAATTGTCAGAATTATCGCCTAATGCAGTTAGTAATGAATTTCTTACGTCAGTCGGGAATATTGATGTTTTAACAGGACAAGTTGTTGCAATTTATAGTAAATAAATTATAGTAAATAAAAATCGGTTTTTAAAACCGATTATTTTTTGCTTTAAAATTTGGTACCCATGATCGGGCTCGAACCGATACGAATTTCTTCGGTAGATTTTGAGTCTACTGCGTCTGCCAATTCCGCCACATGGGCATTTGTACCTTTTTAATTTTATCGTATTTTAGAGAAAAAGGAAGCATAAATTTTAAAATTTATGCTTCCTTTTTTTATTATTTTGTGACTGTGTCCTTGAACTTTATTTATTGCGCAATTTGACCTTTACGCTTTAATGTTTTTAAAGTTCTTGTTGCAACACGTAATGTTTTAACTTCACCATCAACAACAATGCTTACTTTTTGTAAATTAACATTTCATTTACGACGAGTTGCATTTAACGCGTGTGAACGTTTGTTTCCTGATAAAGCGCTTTTACCAGTAATTTCACATTTTCTTGCCATAATTTCACTCCTTTATATCTACATACTATAAAATAATAACTAATTTTTAAATTAAAAGCAAGTATAAATATAATTTTTATGAAAACCTTTAGTTTTTGCTAAATTTAAATTAAAAAATGAATAAAATTATTGTTAAGAGTGTCATCCATCTTTATCTTATCTTGAATTTTCTTCAACTTGTGTTACCTGTTCTGGTTGATTTTCTTGTTGGTTCATATTTTTTACTTGTTTGTTAATTGCAATAATACTCTTTTTTTTGTAAATCTGTTAAATGTGGTTTGGGAGGAACAGGTGGTTTGCTTTTTTGATTGTCTTGTGCTTGAATCGCACTTGGTCCTGGTTGTGATTATAAATTTAATAATTCTTGATTAGATAATTTTAAACGTGGTGGTTTTGCAATTGGATTTATTTTTGATTTAGGTAAATATCATTGGGTATTTTTTTGTGCATCAATTATTGCTTTGTCTGTATTTAATACAAAGTTATTAAGTTTAGTTCTTAAATTTTGATAAGTACCACGAATTGTTTCAATAATTTCTTTTCTATTTGGAATAATTTCTTCATTTTTATGTTGAAAATGAGGAAAAATTACTTCTTTATATAATTCATTTGCAACATTTTTAATATCTGATAATTCTTCTAAATTTATTGTTTCTTTTAGATTTTTATCTTTTTTTTTATTTTAAGATATTTATTTTCTAACTTGTTAAAATCTTTTAATAGTGTTTTAAAATCACTATCCACTTTATCTAAATTAAATAAAAATTTTATTTTGTTCATATGTTAAGACTGCACCCCAAAAAGTAAGTAAAATTAAAAAAGAACTTTACTAAACTTTTAGAGGAGGTGCACTTTAGTTTACACCTTTTTTATTGTACAGTAACGTTATTTACTAATTAAAATAGTCATACACTACTTATTTATAATAATTCATTTTATTAAAAAATAATATTTTTTATAATATCGTAAGTTATTTTATAATTGAAAATTGTTTAGTTACTTAGTATTTAGTAAATATTTTACTTAATGATTGAATTTTAAAAGGTGGTAATTAAATTTAATTTATAGTAAGATTACATCTAGGGGGGAAAATGTTATGATTGAAATGACAGTACGAAAAACAAGTGAACAAGGGAATAATCATTATTCTTTTACTCAAACTTTATCATTTGATAATACAATTGGAGGAAAACGTAATCAAGAATCATTAAACCATAGTATTGCTCATGCAATAGATTCTTTAAGAGTACAACATGGATTTTCTTGAGAGGATATTAATGAATGTATTAAAATTAAAAATGTTTCAGAAAAAAAAGAAATTAATACAAAAGACTTTGTTTTAAAATATCAAGAATTAATATTAGCGGAAGAGAAGACATTAGAGAAACTTGTTAGTCCTAGTCATATGTTAACAAATATTGATGATTTTTTTAAATAATTTTAAATGGGAAAGACAACGAAAAGTTAACAATTTAATTAAGAAAATATAATAAATTTATTGCTTTATTATATTTTCTAGTTATAATTAATAATGTTAATTTAGTTTAGTGGTGATTTTTATGATTGAAAAAATTAATGTAGTTAAAATTGCAGATTTAGTTCATGCAGCAGTAATTACAGTTCCTGGGGTCGCTGGATTCGCAAAGGTTGATGATACTGAAAATAATGAAGATAATGTGATAATGCTACTTAAAGATTACTCACAGTGAATTAAATTGAGACAAGATGGTAGTAATTTTTATATAGATATCTTTATTATTTTGCTAGAAAGAGTAAATATTAAAGATATTGCCCGAGAAATACAAATTAGGATTAAATATGAATTAGAAAAACTGTATATTTATTCGAACGATATTATGATTTATGTGAATGTAAATATTCAAGACTTATTAATTTAGGTAGGAAATTTATTAAAATGAGATATTTGAATGATGCAAGATTTACAGTTATATCACTTAGGAGAACTAAAAAAGGGAAATTAATTGATGAAAAATGTAAAGGTGATAGAAATGGAATTTAATGCAAAATCTTTTAAAGATTCACTGATCAGCGGTTATAATAATTTATATAATTTTTATCCAGAAATTGATAAATTAAATGTTTTTCCAGTTCCTGATGGCGATACGGGAACAAATATGAATTTAACGATGACTAATGCTGTTAAGGAAATTAATGAACTCAATTCGGAGTCAATTAGTAAGGTTGCTGATTTTTTTGCACGCGGCTTAATTATGGGAGCTCGTGGTAATTCAGGTGTTATTTTGTCACAGATCTTTCGTGGTTTTGCCAATGGTTTAAAAGAATTTGATGAATTAAATTTTGATTCAGTTAAAGCAGGAATTTCACAAGCAAATGAGGTTGCTTATAAAGCGGTAATGAAACCGGTTGAAGGAACAATTTTAACTGTAATTCGTGAAACTGCGGAACATGTTTCAACATTAGAAAAAGAAATTCCTGTTCCAGAGTTATTCCAAAAAATTGTTGATTTTGCAACTGAGTCATTGAATCATACTCCGGAGTTACTGCCAGTTTTAAAAGAAGTTGGTGTTGTTGATTCAGGTGGTTTTGGTTTAGTAAAAATATTTGAAGGCATTACAGAATATTGAAAAACAGGAAAAATTGTGCCACAACGAAAAAAACAGTTTGAAAATACTGGTGAAAATGTTGTTATGGATTTACAAAATGAAGAATTTGGTTATTGTACTGAAACAATTGTAATGTTAGATCATAAGCATATTAATAAAATTAATGTAATGCAAATTCGCCAAACATTAGAAGATCAAGGTGGAAAATCAATTATTGCAGTTGTTGATAATGATATTTTAAAAGTTCATGTCCATACTTTACTTCCTGGTTATATTTTAACTTTTTTACAACAACATGGTGAGTTTAAGAATATTAAAATTGAAAATATGAATTTACAAGCAGCCAAACATGTTAAAACAATTAAAATTGATCGGCAATTGAAAAATCCGGCCGCTATTATTGCTGTCACACCATCAAATGGCATTGCTAATTTTTTCAAAACTGATTTAAATATTCAATTTACAGTTAATTGTGGAGCATCAATGAATCCATCAACGGATGATTATTTAAGTGCAATTGAAGCAGTTGATGCGGTTGATGTCTTTATTTTACCAAACAATAGTAACGCAATTTTAGCAGCGCAACAAGCAGCAAAAGTTGAACGTAAGTCCAATGTCTATGTTGTGCCAACAACATCAATTCAAGAAGGAATGGTAGCAGCTTTATCATTTGAACCTGGAGAGACACCGAAAAAGATTTATTCAACATTAAAAGCAAGTCTTAAAAATGTGACAAGCTTGTCAATTACTGTTTCAGCAAAAACAACTTCAATTGATGGTGTTAAAATTAACGAAGGAGAATATATGGGAATTATGAATAAAAAAATTATTTGTTCATTTCCAACCTTATCACAAACAATGAAATACTTGTTTGACCGAGCAATTACAAAATCAACAGAAATTGTTACAATTTTTGCTGGTGAAGAAGCAGAAACAAGCGATATTAATGCAATTCGAAAATATTTAGATGAAAGTTTTGGTGTTGAATATGAATTTATTGATGGTGATCAAACATTATACCCGTTTTTAATTGCTGTAGAATAAATAAAAATAATAGAATGAATTTAAGTTTTTTATTTATTTATCTTGAAATGAATTATGAATATGATAATATAGTAGGGGTTTAGATTTTATGGCACTATAGCCAAGGTGGCTAAGGCATGGGACTGCAACTCCCCGATCGTCGGTTCGAATCCGACTAGTGCCTCCATTTAAATCTGTTCAACATTTAAATACTGCTTTATTTCTTATGCGCCCATAGATCAATTGGATAGATCGTTTGACTACGGATCAAAAGGTTGAGGGTTCGAATCCTTCTGGGCGCGCCATTTATTTAAATGTTATTTTTTTTCGGAAAGTAGCTTAGCTTGGTAGAGCACTCGGTTTGGGACCGAGGGGTCGCAGGTTCGAATCCTGTCTTTCCGACCATTTTTTATAAGAATTTTGGGCCCGTAGCTCAGTTGGGAGAGCACCTGCCTTGCACGCAGGGGGTCGACGGTTCGATCCCGTTCGGGTCCACCATTAACTTTAGTAAAGCAATTAAACTTGATATGGCGGGATAGCTCAGCTGGTTAGAGCGCTCGGCTCATACCCGGGAGGTCAAGAGTTCAAGTCTCTTTCTCGCTACCATGGACCCTTAGCTCAGTTGGTTAGAGCATCCGGCTCATAACCGGATGGTCACTGGTTCAAGTCCAGTAGGGTCCACCATTTATTATTTAGTTGCTTTCCAACCATTTTTTGGAAGATTACCCAAGTCTGGTTGAAGGGATCGGTCTTGAAAACCGACAGGCGGTGAAAGCCGCGCGGGGGTTCGAATCCCTCATCTTCCGCCATTTTTTTTAAAAAAAACTTGCAATTAAAAGTTAAGTTATGATAGTATTAAAACTGTGGGGTGGAGCAGTGGTAGCTCGTTGGGCTCATAACCCAAAGGTCGCAGGTTCAAGTCCTGCCCCCGCAACCAATGGTCTTGTAGTGAAGTGGTTATCATGCCTCTCTGTCACAGAGGAGATCGCGGGTTCAAGTCCCGTCAAGACCGCCAATCGTGGTTCAGTAGCTCAGTTGGTAGAGCATTTGATTGAAGCTCAAAGTGTCGGCAGTTCAATTCTGTCCTGAACCACCATTGAATTTAGTTAAAAATAACCCTAGACTCTAAATTAATCGTAGATTAGTTTAGAGTTTTTTATTTTTGTTATATAATTAATAAAGGTGATGGGAATGTTTTCAAGATTGACAAAAGATATAACCTTTTATTTAAAACGTGAAGAATGAAAGTTTGCGTTAAATGAAGACAATTTTAAATATAAACCACGCTTTGTCTTAGACCGTTATCAGAAAAAGATGGGAACTGAGAATTTCCGTAATTTTAAATATTGAATTTTTAAACGTTGAATTTTAAAAAATTTTGCTTATACCCAAGATTTTATTCATCGGTTTTATAAATATCAACTGAAATTAGATTTAGTGCTAACTGGTCGTGAACAAGAGTTTATTTATAATGTTGAAGAAGTTAATTTTACATTATGACGTCCCCTAAAAGTTTTACCAGTGGCATTTGATTTACAACCAAAGGAAAAGTGCCATTTTAAAAATAATGCTGTTAATATTCATCTTTTTACAACCCATAAAGATATTAAGTTTTTTTGTAAGGGTGTTCTATTAATTACTAATAAGCGGTTTATTATTGATGGTTTAGATAAGAATAATAATAAGAAAGTAGTTCAGTTTAATTTAACAGATATTTCAAATGTTGAATTTATTGATATTGGTGTTAAAATTACGGTTGGAAAGCAAACTTATTTGATTCGGGAGAATAATCATATGTTAATTTTAGCATTGCTTTATCGTTGCTTGGGGCATAAGAAAGTTACCTTTGATATTAAAAAACTACCACTAAATTTTAAGTTTTAAGATAGAAAGATGAGAAAGACAAAATGATTTTAAAAAATGCAAAAATAATTTGTGAAGAAGAAGTAATTTCAAATGGATTAATTGAAATTAAAGATAATAAAATTGTTAAAATTACAGCAGGTCATACTGACCAAGGAGGTTATGATTTACAACAAGCAATTATTATGCCCGGGTTTATTGACTGTCATGTGCATGGTGGATATGGTGAAGATACTGAAAAAGGCACAATTGCTAGTTTTCAAAAATTTGCTCAAGCAGTACCACAAGAAGGAATTACCAAATATTGCCAAGCAATTATTACTGGCAGTGATGATACTTTAACAAAAATTTTAACGGTATATCAATATTATATGAAAAATTATAATAAGGGCCCGCAAGCACGACAAATTGGTGCCCATTTAAAAGGACCTTTTATTTCCCATAATTTTAAAGGTGCACATGATGAAACATTATTACAAGAACCAAACATTCACCTGTTAGAAAAATGAATAGAAGCTTCAAGTAATAACATTCGGATTGTCACATATGCGCCTGAAGAAGAAAATGGTACTTTTACAAAGTTTTTATTATAACATCAAATTTTACCATCAATTGGACATTCAAATGCAACATATGATTTAGTCGCAAAACGAGTAGCAATGGGAGTCCACCATGTAACACACTTATATAATGCTATTAGCAAATATAATCATCGTCAGCCTGGTGTTGTTCCTGCTGCATTAAATTTTGATGAAATTTTATGTGAATTAATTAGTGATGAAATTCATATTAATCCAAACATCATTAATTTAACTTATAAAATTAAAGGAGCAAAAGGAATTTGCTTAGTAACTGATGCAATGCTTGCAAAAGGATTACCTGATGGTGAATATCAATTTGGGCCATTGCCAGTTGTTAAAACTGGACAACAAGTTGTCATTAAAGGCACAACTACGATTGCGGGGTAAGTTGCAACATATGATTATTGTGTTCGTAATTTTCAGCATTTTACTAATTGTTCATTCCAAGATTTAGCATTAGTTACTAGTACTAATATTGCTAAACAATTAGGAATTTATTCAACGACTGATTCAATCGCTGTTGGTAAATTAGCAGATTTAGTTGTGTTAGATGCTGACTTAAAAGTTTTAATGACCTTATGTGAAGGTGAAATTGCTTATTCACAACATCATTTAACACAAAAATAGAAATTTGTTTTAATAAATTATAAAACAATAGGGAGGAATAAAAAATGAAATTAATTATTGTTGAAGATAAAAATGCAATTGGGAAAGTTGTTGGACAAATTTTTGTAAATTATGTGCAGCAAAATCCAAAAGTTGTTTTTGGTTTAGCAACTGGTTCATAACCAGAAACAACTTATCAATATATTATTGAAGATTATAAAAAAAATAAGACAGACTGAAGTAAAGTAACAACTTTTAACTTAGATGAATACATTGTTTTAGAACCAAGCCACCCACAAAGTTATCGTTACTTTATGAATGAAAAATTATTTAATCACTTAAATATTAATAAAAAGCATACTTATGTACCATTAGGGACAGGTGATTATATTGCTTATGCGAAAGAATATGATAATTTAATTGCAAAAGCATGGGGAATTGACTTACAATTATTAGGTCTTGGTACTAATGGGCATGTTGGTTTTAATGAACCACCAGCAGATTTTAATTCTTTAACAGGTGTTGTTGATTTAGTTCCTTCAACAATTGAAGCTAATGCTCGTTTTTTTACTTCACCAGGTGATGTTCCCCAGCAAGCAGTGTCAACGGGCATTAAATCAATTTTAAATGCAAAAAAAAATTATTTTAATTGCTAATGGTACAAATAAAGCACACGCGATTAAGCAACTAGTTGAAGGTGAAATTAGTAACTTATGACCTTGTACAGCTTTGCAAATGCATCAAGATGTTACTGTTGTAGTTGATAAAGCAGCGGCTGGATTATTACAAACACGAGGAATTAATCTTAGTTAAAAATGAATTGAAAGAAAATTTAATAATTTTAACAAAAACCTTTTTTGTTCAAAGAAATACTTTTTTAGCAGAAGTATAACAATATCAGTGAGAAAAATTGGACCCAGTAATTATTCAAAAGAGTTTTTTATTAAATTTTTTTTTTTTTTTGAGTGATACAATTTAAGTACTATTTACTAACTAGATAATAATTAAAACACGCTCTTAATTTTAAGATTGGGGGTATGCTCTATGACTGAAATTGAACAATTATTATCACAGTCATATGCTGAATGCGTTAATTATTTATTAAAAAAATATGGGCCAGTTGTAAAAGATTACTTTTCTGATTTTGATTGTACTAAAAAGACAAATGGAATCACGCAGGGAAATGAAGGCTTATATATTCATCATATTGATGAAGATAAAGCAATTATGTTATCAACTCCGACATATGCAAAGAAAAATCCATTTGATTATCAAAAAGCTGATCATTTAGTCTATTGCAATTTATTAGAACATTTAGTTTTACATATTAAAATTGTTTAATATCCAAATCCAGCCCAAAATCCGGGTGAAACCTGTGGGGTAGGCGGAATCTATAATTATAGTGTTCCTGAATTAAATGATATTTATAGTGGAATTGTTTATAAACAAGCTTGAAAACAAAAAGTGACAGAAATTATTTTGCCACTTAAAAATGATTATTTTAAATGCATCAAACAACTAGTAAATCTTAATTTTGATTATGCTTTACTAAAATCTTTTAATACTAAATATGGTTTGTGAAGTAATGATAAAAATAAACAAATCTATAAAAGATTGAAAAAACTAGGAGTAACAAGCTAATATGTAAAACTTTAATAAATAAAAAAACATCTCTTTTGAGATGTTTTTTAAACTAAACGGTTGTATCATTCAACAATTAGTGCTTCATTAATATTGCTATTTAGTTCTTCACGAAGAGGGAAACGAACATATGTTCCTGTCATTTTAGTTTTATCAAATTTAACAAATTCTAATGTACTAACTTGACTATCTAAACTTTCTAAAATCTTAACATTTTTTTGTGAACTTTCTTTTACACTAATCACATCACCAGGTTTACAATTATACGATGGAATATCAACTTTCTTCCCATTAACAAGAATATGAGCGTGATTTACTAATTGACGAGCTCCCGCTCTTGTTTGTGATAGTCCCATACGATGCACAATGTTATCTAAACGTGATTCTAACATAATTAAGAAGTTTGTTCCGGCAATCCCTTTCATTTTTTTTGATTTACTGTAAGTGTTACGGAATTGACGTTCTGTTAAACCATACATATAACAAACTTTTTGTTTTTCATGTAATTGTAATCCATAGTTTGATAATTTTGAACGACGTTTTCCATTTTGACCAGGTGGTGTTGTTCTTTTTTTCCCTTTTGAAAACTCTTTGTCGTTTTCTAAGATACTAAAACCATATCTTCTTGCTTTTTTAAATATACTTCCACGATAACGTGCCATTAAAAAAACCTCCTATATATCATTATGACATACAAAAAGATTCATTGAATTGCTCTAATAAAGGAAGTTTTTTGCTTCGCCCTAACAGCTAGGGTTACTTTAACATTAAATCTTAATTAATAAAAAACTAAGAACATTACTATGCAATTTTGCTGCTTCTCTGTGTTGTCTAGGGAATATTGTATAATAAAATCAAGGATAATTCAATATTTTTTTTCTAATTTTTAATGTAATATCTTTTGCAAGTGCTATAATTCAATTGATATATAGTAATGGGGGCTAGGCAAAATGGAAAATATTATTAATAATCCAATTAAATTAACATTATTAATTTTATTTTTTGTCTGCTTGTTACTATTAATAATAACAGTAGTATTGTGAGGGCAAAAGCGTTATTTAAAAACAATTGAAATTAAAGTTTTACAAAAATTTGATATTTTAAAACGATTACCGTTAAAACATAAAATTTTTCGGATTTCTGAAATTGCTCGTTATAATAATCGCTATGCAAAAGACTTGATTATCTGACGAACAAAGTATGAAATTATTTATGAGAAAAAATTAATAAGTTGTTTAGAAGTATTTCGTAAATTATATCAAATTAATAAAACAATATCCAAGAAAATGACGAAAGTAGCAGTACAAAAAATTATTCCGTTGTTAAAAGAATTAACTTTATTGGAAGAAGAAGCTCGTCGGTTATTAGATGAAATTAACAGCCAATTGCGAATTGAATTATTACAACGAGATTATATTTTGGCACATAAGAAAATGTTTAATTCATTGTTAGAAGATGCAGTTAAATTGCAAATGAATGTATCTTTAGATTCTAAAAAAATTAGTGATTTTGAACGAAATATTGAAATTATGTTTGATGAATTTGAAGATTATTTAACAGCGGGTGATTTTGTTAAAACAGAACAAATTTTATCCAATATTACTACCTCCTTAACTATTTTTGTTGAAATTTTAGACAATATTCCACAAATTAAAACCTTGTTAACAAAAGTGGTTCCAAATAAACTTTCTTTATTAAAAGATAAATATGTTCTTTTCAATAAAGATGAAGGTAGTCGTGATTTATTAAAGTATAGTTTTGATGAATTAACCAAAAAGATTGATGAAACTAAAATTTTAATTTCTAAATATATTGATAACTTGCAATATAAAAAAGCAACCAAGAAAACAATTGAAATTATTAATCAAATTAGTGATTTTGATCAAAGTATTGAACATCAAAAAGCAATTATTTCATGTTTTAAAAAATATTATCAAGTTGTAATTGATTATATTAATAAAATTGAACGGAGTTTTAATGCAATTTCTCGACAAATTGAGGCATTACGTAGTTCATCAACATTAACGGCACATGAAGAAGGCATTTATCGTGAAGCAATGGGAAAAACAAAGGATTTAACATATGATACTAACCGCTTAGTCTTAGAAATTAATCGTAATGGTCGCCATTATGTTAATTTTAATCAAGAATTAGTACATTTATTAGAAAATGCTGTTGTAACCCAAGAAGCATTAGAAAATGTTGTAAAGATTATTGAAAAACGTAATTTTGCAGAAACTGAAATTCGAAAAACAATTCATTTGTTAGAAGTGGTTTTGTTACAAGCTGAAGTTCGCTTAAATCAATTACAATATAAAAAATTATTAACAAAATATGAAAAAGCAATTAGTGATTATCGACAATCCTTGGAAAAAATTAAACGAATATCATTTGATGTTAATAATCCTAGTGAAGTTGATGAAGTAACAGGTAAACTAAATCGTTTGAAAACAGAAGTTTTAAAATTGTTTGAAAAAATTAAAAATAATATTTTATTAGATTTATTATCACAAGAAACATTAGTTTATGCACAAAAATTTATTTTAACAAATGATGATGTTGATGACCAGTTACGTAATGCTCAGATTGCTTATCGCGATGGTGATTATGATGGCTCATTATTTTTAGCGTTAAAAATTATTCATGAAGAACAAGGAAAAATATAGAAAATGGAGTATAAAATGAATTTTGATGTAATATTAATTCGTTATGGAGAATTAACAACCAAAGGGAAAAACCGTAATGATTTTACAAGAGTTTTAGTTAATAATATTAAAACAAAATTAACAAAATATGAAAATCAATATCAAATTAAAAAAGAATTTGATCGTTTATTTATTGAACTATTAGATGCAACGGTTAGTATGGAAATTGTTAACATTGTTAAAAATGTTTTTGGTTCATCATCTTTATCATTAGCCAAAAAAGTTGCTTGTGATTTATCAGAGATTGCTAATTGTGCAATTAATATCGTAAATTATTATCAACCAGCAACTTTTAAATTAGAAGTGCGCCGAAATGATAAGACTTTTCCACTGACATCAACGGAAATTAAGCAACAATTAGCACCAAAAGTATTACAACAACCAAAGGTTAAAGTTGATGTTCATCAACCAGTTTTGCAAATTGATGTTGAAGTACGCCGAACATTTACATATGTTTTTGTTAATAAGATTAAAACAATTGGTGGTTTACCAGTTGGAATATCTGGACGAGGATTAGTAATGTTATCAGGAGGAATTGATTCACCAGTTGCAGCTTTTTTAACAATGAAACGGGGAATGAATATTGAATATTTACATTTTGCAACACCGCCACATACGACAGAAGAAGCATTACAAAAGGTTAAAACTTTAGTTCAAAAATTAAATTATTACGCTGGTCAAAATCAGCAACGATTGCATGTGGTTAATTTTTCAATGTTACAACATGAATTAATGCATATTCCTGATGCTAGTTATCGAATTATTATTATGCGAAGAATGTTTTATCGTATTGCTAATTTATTAGCTAAAGATTTAAAATGTCAGGCAATTATTACTGGAGAATCATTAGGACAAGTTGCTTCTCAAACAATTGAAAGTATTAATACAATCAATGATGTTTCTACATTGCCGATTTTGTGGCCAGTATTGTGTTTTGATAAAAATGAAATTATTGATATTGCAAAACAAATTGATACTTATCAAACATCAATTTTACCGTTTGAAGATTGTTGTAGTTTATTTGTTCCAAAGAATCCTGTTACAAAACCATGTTTAAAACAAGCAGAATTTCAAGAAAATAATTTAATGTGAACAGAAATTATTGATGTTATAATTAAAAAAAATATAACAACATATGTGGTTGGTAAGGATGTAATTTATGAAGAAGAAAACTAGTTTTTTTCAAAAAAAGAAAGAAGTAGCAAAACAATTAGTTAATGAATCTGAATTACAAAAAGCAGAACAATCACGAACAAACTTATTAGAAGAAACAATATTAATTGATGAAGAATTTTCAATTATTCGTGATGTTAAAGATGAAGATATTAAAATAATAAATATGAAGAAAGAACAAAATTCTTTTTATAATGAAAATGCAATTGATTTAGAAAAAGAATTATTAAAAGAAATGGTTCCAAAGAAAAAAGCCCGTTTATGACGTTATTTAGTTTTTGGGATCTTAGCGCTTTTAATTGTAATTATGATCATTATTATTGCAATTAAATTATAAAATTAGGCCACAATTGTGGTTTTTATTTTCTTTTTCGCTACAATGATAGGAGAGTGAGGTAGCAATGATGACAATTCCCCATTTAAATGTTCGAACAAGTTATAGTTTATTATCATCTTTAATTACTTTTGATAAATATTTTAATTATGCTATGACAACTAATTTATCATCATTGGCAATTTGTGATAATAATATGTTTGGGGTTTATGAATTTCACCAGCTTTGTCAAAAAAATAAAATTAAACCAATTATTGGCTTAAATGTTATTATTTTCTTGAATAATATTCCTTATAATATGAATTTATTTGCTCGTAATCAAAATGGTTATTTTAATTTAGTTGAAATTTCATCTTTAATAATGATTAATGCTGAACATAAGCAAAATGTAACATTAGAGGAAATTAGTAAGTTTTTAACAACAGATGTTAAGATTATTATTAATTATACAACAGATAATTATCAACCTGAGTTATATCAAACGCTAAGAAAAATTTTAAAAGTTGGAACGGATTTATATTTAGGTATTAATAATGGGAATTTATCGTTGTTAGAGTCGTTGCAAGCATTAGTTGCAAATGAACAAATTATTTGAAATAATAAAGTACAATATTTTACAAGTGAAGATTTTACTGCTTATAAAGTTGTTGATACAATTAAAACACAAACTTTATTTAAAGAAAGTAAGATGAAAGATTTATATGATTGAGTTTCACCATCCCCCCTTTATCAACAATATTTTGACAATATTAAAACATTTATTACGACAATTGATGTTTTTCCTTTGCATAAAGGGACTATTTTTGATAATTTATTACGTTATCCAACCCCAGAGGGGCAGACCGTACAGCAGTTTTTACAAGAAATTTGTCAAACAGCTTTAAAACAAAAAAAAATTAATGGTTCTAAAACAACATATCTGCAACGATTAACTTATGAATTAACGGTGATTAATAAAATGGATTTTAATGATTATTTTTTAATTGTATGAGATTATGTTCGTTATGCAAAACAACAAAATATTTTTGTTGGTCCCGGCCGCGGTAGTGCTGCTGGTAGTCTTGTTAGTTATTTATTAAATATTACAACAATTGATCCAATTGCTTATAATTTACTTTTTGAACGATTTTTAAATCCAGAGCGAAAAAGTTTACCAGATATTGATATTGATTTTGAAGATGATAAACGAGAAATGGTTGTTGAATATTTATTTGAAAAATATGGTAGTGAACATGTTGCCCATATTATTACTTTCCAAACAATTGGGATGAAAATGGCAATTCGAGATATTTGTCGAATTTTTGATATCGCAATTGAAGAAGCAGATAAAATGAGCAAAGCAGTTCCATTAGAATATAATTATCATTATGAAGAAGCAATTAATGCTAATCCTCTTTTTGAAATTTATCAGAAGAAATATCCCCAAGTGTTTTTGCATTTAAAAAAAATTATTGGTTTACCACGTCAAACAGGGACCCATGCAGCAGGTGTTGTTTTAACACAACAACGCTTACAAACAATTATTCCAATTAAAGAAGGCTATAATGGAATTTATCAAACACAATATTCAATGAATTATTTAGAAGAATTGGGAATTCTAAAAATGGATTTATTAGGATTACGAAATTTAACAATTTTACATGATGTGATTGATAATATTTACCAAGAAACAAAAGTAAAATTAGATGTTGACACCTTACCATTAAATGACCAAAAAACTTATCAATTATTAGCGCAAGGGGATACAAAAGGGATTTTTCAATTAGAATCACCAGGGATGACGAAGGTTTTAGTTGATATGGTTCCAGACCAATTAGAAGATATTGTTGCAACGTCTTCGTTATATCGTCCTGGTCCACAAGATAATATTCCTTTGTTTATTAAACGAAAAAAAAATTTGGCAAAAGTTACCTATATTGATGAACGTCTAGCTGAAATTTTAGCACCAACTTATGGCATTATTGTTTATCAAGAGCAAGTTATGCTAATTGCTCAAAAAGTTGCTAATTTTTCACTAGCTAAAGCTGATGTGCTTCGTCGTGCAATGGGGAAAAAAGATGCATCAATTATGAGCCAAATGAAAACTGAATTTATTGAAGAGGCTGTTAAAAATCATTATGTTGAAAAAATAGCACAAGAAATTTGAGAATTAATTTATAAATTTGCTGCCTATGGGTTTAATCGGAGCCATGCAGTTGCATATTCATTGTTAGGTTATCAAATG
Organism: Spiroplasma endosymbiont of Megaselia nigra; assembly: GCF_003987485.1. Classification (NCBI taxonomy): domain Bacteria; kingdom Bacillati; phylum Mycoplasmatota; class Mollicutes; order Entomoplasmatales; family Spiroplasmataceae; genus Spiroplasma; species Spiroplasma endosymbiont of Megaselia nigra. Next base: position 1,239 of record NZ_RCOO01000003.1, on the reverse strand, counting down.
GCCTATTTAAAAGCAAATTATCCTTCCCAGTTTTTAGCTAGTTTATTGACACATGTTATTGGGGATGAACATAAAACAAATGATTATATTGCTTTAGCAAAAAAGAATCATTTAACAATTGTGCCACCAAATATTAATGCTCCATATCGACAGTATCATACAATTGATAATCAAATTTGTGTTCCATTATTAATTATTAAACAAATTGGTTTTGCTTTTTTTAATAAAATTGCCCAAGAGTATCAAACTAATAGGATGTTTATGGATTTATATGATTTGTTTATTCGTTTATATAAGAAAGGCTTAAATCGAAAAACTTATGAGGCATTATGTTTTTCTGGAGCATTAGATGTTTTTAAGCTGAACCGGATTACCTTATTTAATAATTACCATCGGATTCTTACTTATATTGAGTTGATTAAAACGCAAGAAGAGAATGAAAATTTAGTTGTTGATTTTTCATTAGCTGAAAAACCAGAACTAGTAATTGAACCAAACGATGAAGTTATATGTCTAGAAAAAGAATATGAATTTTTAGGATTTTATTTATCGAATCATCCATTAAAATATATTCGTGAAAAAGCAGGGTACCAAGATAAAACAACATTAATTAGTAATTTGCGTTTAAGTTTAGGATCAACAAATATTTTAGTTCTCGTGAAGCGAGTAAAAGTAATTACTGATAAAAACAACAATAAAATGGCATTCTTAGATTGTTATGATGAAAGTGGCGAAATTAGTATTACTGCTTTTGCTGGTATTTATAAAGATTATTCTAATTTGTTAAAAACTAATAATGTCTTATTATTAAATATTAAGTTAGGAACATATAATAATAAAATTAATGGGATTATTAATCGCATTAAATTTATTAGTGGGGAGCAAGAATAAATGTTTATTGAAGTTATTGCAAGAAACTACGAAGAATGCCAAATTATTGAACAAGCTGGAAATATTGACCGAATTGAATTATGTGCTGATTTATCGCGCGCGCGGGTTAACACCATCTTATGCAGTTATTCAAGAATGTACTGAACGAATTAAAGTTCCTATTCGGGTAATTGTTCGTCACCGTGATGCTGATTTTTATTGTCCGGCTGATGAATATTTTCAACTTAAAAAAGATATTACTAAAAGACTGCACCCCAAAAAGTAAGTAAAATTAAAAAAGAACTTTACTAAACTTTTAGAGGAGGTGCATTTTTTAATGGCAGGAAAAGAACAAAAATTTAAAACATA
>NZ_RCOO01000247.1:0-1418 GCF_003987485.1 Spiroplasma endosymbiont of Megaselia nigra | reverse complement strand
AATAAAAGAGTAATAAATAACTATAAAAATGTAACAAAGAACCATCGTGGTTCTTTTTTATTATCTATATTTTACATCAAAATAAAAAAAAGTAAATTACTTTACTTTTTATTTTGTAATTCAAGCATAAAGAGATACAAATTCTTTACTTGTTACAAATTAATAATATATCTTTAAAAATATTTGTCAATACTTTTTAAAAATTCGTGTATAAATGAATTTAATAAAAGAAATGGAGATACAAATATATGCAAGATTATATACATGTACAATTTGATGAACGAAGATTTTTTAAGGATTTATTTTTATCTGATAGTTGCAAAAAGAAGACTGCACCCCAAAAAGTAAGTAAAATTAAAAAAGAACTTTACTAAACTTTTAGAGGAGGTGCATTTTTTAATGGCAGGAAAAGAACAAAAATTTAAAACATATACTGCAGAATTTCGAAAAAATACAGTAAAAGAAATTGAACAAACATCGCTTACTTATATTGCGCAAAAATATAAAGTAAATATAAAAACACTTGATTCATGACAAAGAAATTTTAAAAAAGGAATTTTAAATACACCAAAAGGTCCAAAAAAACCATTTGAAAAAAAAGATTTAAACTATTATAAAGTTAGGATTGTTAAAGCAACTTCACCCGCAACTGATAAAGGAATAATTTTTACTGCTAAAAAAACATCAGAACCATAAGCAAAAGGCAATAATTGACCTTTTTTAATAGCCTTAGTTTCAAATTTAGACAATATTTTTTTAATTTTATCAGTAATTTTATTAATTACTTTTTGTTTAATAGTAATTATTTGTTTTTCAATTGGGGCTAATAATTTTTTAGTTACTTTTTGAATATAAAAATTTGGGTTTAAATGATTTAAAACTTTATTTAGTTTAATTGGTGTTTGATGCAAGATATTTAATAATTTATTATTATATATTTTACTGTTACGCATTAAATTAGAATTTAATATTAGATTTTTACCAACACCTTTTTTATGAAGATTAGTCATAATGTTATATCACTCATTAGTATTAATTTTGCTTATTTTATCAATATTTAATCCATATTCAGACAATCATTTATTAGCATTTTTTTCATTTACGCGTGGTATTTTTTGAACTAATTTAGGACTTATTTTTTGAATATTTTTCTCAATTTTTAATAAATTATTAATTGTTTCTAAATTAGAAACTTTAAAACCTTTATAAAAATCATTTCGGGCTAATTTTCCAATTGTATATAATAAAGTTTCATTATTAGCCTGCTTTGTAAAATCAAATATTAATTTATCAGATAAAATCTTTTTACTTGTAACTTGCCTTACAACATCTTCTAAATTATCAGCAGTTATTACACCTAATTTTTCAAGCAATTTAGTTTCTTTGGCTAATTTTAAAATTCTAGTTGTTCGAGCAGC
>NZ_RCOO01000246.1:0-1422 GCF_003987485.1 Spiroplasma endosymbiont of Megaselia nigra | reverse complement strand
GATGCTGATTATCAGGAATTAAATCGAGATGCTAATTTAATCAAGGAAGTAAGAAAAGCAATTGATACAACATTTTCAATTAATGTAACAGTTGCTGATTTTAAAATTACTAATGATCATGATAAAAGTTCTGATCATCAAACGCCAGGAGAAATGATTGAATTTACGGTAATGGCTAATGAAAATAGTCAATTAATTACTAACAGGTTTACTTTTAAAATAACTTTACTATCAAAAGAGATTTCATACTAAAAATTATTGCAATAGAAGAGAAAACTAAAATGATTGAAAAGTTAAGAAATAATGATTGAAAAATAGTAATTCGAAAAATTATTAATGATCAATTGCAATAATATTACCATAATAATATTTCCTTTCAACCACCAAAGAAACGATTCCAATTAATTATTCGTTGAATGATGTTTTTAGGACCCTTTTTAGTATTATGGGAATTTTTATTATTATTTTATTTGTCGTAAAAAATATTAAAATAACTTTAATATGAATTCCTATTTTAATGTTTTTAATTGGCCTTGCGCTGATTATCACAGTTTGCTATTATATTGTTAAATGGACACGATTATTAAAATTATCAGATCAGATTATGGATAAAATTGATTTAGTGACAATTTATAATTTAGCATTAGGAGAATATTTTACTTCTGAATTAACATTATTAGGAATTACTAAAATATTTAAACCATTACCAACACGTTTAATTAATTTTAATAATAACACTAAAATTGATTTTGTGTTTAATTTAACTCATGCTAGTGGAAATATTTCCTTTGGAACAATTACACATAAAGTTTCAACTAAAATTAACAATAAGGTTGATAAAGAAGAATTTTATCGTATCCCAATTTTCACAATTCAACCGTATCATAAATTAACAGGACAATTTACAATGCAACCACGCGGGATAACAACTAAATTTTTTAATCCATTAAATTATATTAATTTACAAGATAATTTATTTGAAGAAAAATTTTTAGTTGGTGGTACATCTGAATGAGCAATTAAAACAATTTTAACACCACAAGTTCGAAAGAATTTATTTATTTTAGCAGGAAAAGTGCCAACCATTCCAGCAGTTGATGTTGCTGAGGGGGTTTTAACGTTCTTATTTCAATCTTATTTAGTTAAAAGTTGAAATGATAAAACAATGGCATTAACAACAGTAGAATTTTCCGGAAAATTTGATAATATTATTCAAGATATTCTTGCAAAAATTGAAACTGATATTATTTGATTAAAAGAATGTTTTACATGGTTAAATCAATTTGACATTATGATTGTCTAGTAAATAATTTTATAATTACTTATTTTATTTAATAATTACCAGAAGAGAGATGATAATAAATGGGAGAAAAGTTTTTTACAAATCAAAATCAGCAAAAATTATTAGTTGAATTAAATAAT
>NZ_RCOO01000245.1:0-1425 GCF_003987485.1 Spiroplasma endosymbiont of Megaselia nigra | reverse complement strand
ATTAAATAATTATTTACGTGATATGACAACTAATTATAAAACTAGTTTCTTACTCCCGCATGATTATGAAATACCAACATTTAATTACCCTGAATATGTTCTCCCACCAGTACCATATAACTATAAAACTTATACACAAGATATTTTAATTGGAAATCAAGAAGTTTTAATGTTATTTTCGGCACTTTATAATAGTAAATGTGTTGAAATATCAAAACCTTATGATAAAGCTACTCATAATTATTTTGATGAAAATAATACATATTATTCAAATTGTGAATTTGAGATTGATTTAAGACAAATTGACCCAACAATTCAAAGTATTGATAAATTTATTAGTTCATATAAAACAATAGAAATAAGTAATTTAGGTAGTAATTTAACAGTCCTATATAATGGAATGGAAATAAAAGATGTTTTATCTCCACTTACTTCTGGGCCTAAAATTGGTAGAGCGGGCTGTACAGATTGATTTGGAACATTAAAAGATTATACAGTGGAAACAAGGGGTACTATACAAATTGATAATATTAATTTTGAAAATATAATAACTTTGTACACTGATAATATAAAAGTAAATGATATTCAAACATTTGCTACTGGACATACTAATGGTTTACCAACAAATAAAGATTATAGAGATAAAATTAGAACTGCATATGAATGACAGAACGTATTTTTTTATCTTTTTTTACAAGTAACAAAAATATCAAATAATGATAATGATAAAATTAAAGAAGCATATTTACAAGCTTATTATACTAATGATTTAAAATTAAAAATTAGATTTACAAAAACTGTTATTCCTAAATTCATGGGAGTCGAAGGTTATGGAGATATTTATTATATGGGAACATCAGCGTTTCCGGAAGAAGAAAGTGGAAATATAATATTTAGTACAAACAATATAGGGGTACATAATATTAAAAACACATCTAATTCTGCTATTAAAATTACAATTAATCCAAGATAAAAAAATAAAGTAGAGGAACCATTAAGTTCCTCTACTTTATTCTTTTCAATCAATAACTTCACCAGTTTCTTTGTTTATTTTTGGTTTTTCAGGTTCATTATTGTCATCTCAACGATAAATTAATGGATTTACATAAAGTCCTCCGCCAAATGCTACACAGTTATCTGTTGTTATACCGGCAAAAGATATTTTTTGCTTATCAATAATAAAAATGTTTTCATCCTTATATTTAGAAAAATAAATAATAGCATATCATTTACTATTTTTTTTATTAAATTCATTTTTATATGCACTTTTATTAACTAATGATCATTTACTATTTTCTAGTGGTTTGGTTACTATTGGTGTTGGATTTTCTTGATCATCATTACTATATTTATTATTAGAGTTATCACAAGCCACTAAACTGGTTGTACTTGTTGCAATTAAAGTGATCGTTCCTAAAATACTTA
>NZ_RCOO01000244.1:0-1426 GCF_003987485.1 Spiroplasma endosymbiont of Megaselia nigra | reverse complement strand
ATGAAAATACAACTCGTCAAAATTTATATTTTCATAAGTATAAAGTAACAAAATAATATTGTTTTGTCAAATTATATTTTGAAAAACAATAAATTTTCAATTTTTTTAAAAATTTTTTTAATTAAATTTATTTTGTAACAAAATGAAATGAAATTATACAAAATGAAAAAATTATTAAGTTTATTAAGTTTATTAACAATTAGTGGAACTGCTGTACCAACAACAATTGCCGCTAGTCCTTATCAAAAAGAAGAAAAATTAAATAATAATATCAATTATTCGCAAATAAATAATTTAGAGACTTTAAATAGAAATAAAAGAGAAAATAATAAAAATAATAATATTGTTGCAATTTCAGAAATTGTCGTTACAACAAACGGACCTATTAACTCTTCTGGGGTTGTATTAAATAATAAAGTTTATTTTAGTTCAATTGATGGTAAAGTTTATGAATATAATCCGGCAACAGGACAACAAAAAGTTGTCATTGAAACAAATAGTTAATTTTCTTCTTCTGGGGTTGTATTAAATAATAAATTATATTTTGGTTCATATGATCATAATGTATATGAATATAATTATGCAACAGGACAACAAAAAATTGTTATTAGAACAAATGGTGAAGTTGTTTCTTCTGGGGTTGTATTAAATAATAAAGTTTATTTTAGTTCATATGATCATAATGTATATGAATATAATTATGCAACAGGACAACAAAAAATTGTTATTAGAACAAATGGTATGGTTAAATCTTCTGGGGTTGTATTAAATAATAAAGTTTATTTTGGGTCGTTAGATCATAATGTATATGAATATGATCCTGCAACAGAACAACAAAAAGTTGTCATTGAAACAAATAGTTCATTTTCTTCTTCTGGGGTTGTATTAAATAATAAATTATATTTTGGTTCAAGTGATAATAGTATTTATGAATATAATCCGGCAACAGGACAACAAAAAGTTTTTATTGAAACAAATTATCGAGTTTCTTCTTCTGGGGTGGTATTAAATAATAAACTGTATTTTGGTTCAAATTATGGTAAGGTGTATGAATATGACCTATTAGAATTGAATGATTCTGACATTATTTATATGAAAGATCAAATAAAAAGAGGGTTATATTTATATTATAAAAAACAAAACCCCAATTCTGAAATTAAAAAAATTTATAATATTAATTTAGAAAATTTAAAAGTATCTGATGTTATTATAGAATCAAAACAAAAAAATAAACCTCTTAATTTAGAGAATGAAATTAATATTTGTCCAGATTCTAGTTCAACATTTATAAACAATAGTAATTCTGAACAAATACAAAATACAATTTCTTGTTCTAAACAAGTGACAGAAACAAATACAATTCAAAAAATGAATGGATTTTCTAAATCAGAATCAACAGCAAACAATGACAATTGAACCGCTAAAT
>NZ_RCOO01000243.1:0-1432 GCF_003987485.1 Spiroplasma endosymbiont of Megaselia nigra | reverse complement strand
AATTTTTTATAAATTTTGTTATCATTTAGTCATAAGCGAAACTTAATTTGTTTCTAATTACTTAATTTTATTAAAAACCTAAGAATAATGAATACTACCCAAAATGCCGCTTATCAAATGCAAAAAGGAGGAAAAAAATAATGGAAGCAGTTTCACAATTATTTGCTAATGGTTCAATTTTTTTTGCAGTATTGTTAATTGCGGCAATGGCTGGTTTGTATTCAGAACGCGCAGGAGTTGTTAATATTGCTATTGATGGAATGATGATCATTGGTGCGTTAGTTTATGCGTTACTTGGTAAAGTATTATCACAATATGGTAATGGAATGCAAATTATTGCTTTATTAATTGCCACAATTTGTGGTGGGACTTTTGCCTTATTACATGGTTTTGCTTCAATTACTTTAAAAGCACAACAAGTAATTTCTGGAACAGCGTTAAATTTATTAGCAACTGGAATCGGATTATTTTTTGTAAGCATTCCATCCTTAGCGGCTGGAAATATGATTCAAACAGGTTTTAGTACAATTGGGGTTGATTCATATCAAATTATTAATATTTTCTTAATTATTGCAATTGTTTTAGCAGGTTTTACCTTTATTTTCTTTAGATTTACAAAAACAGGACTACGCTATGTTGGATGCGGTGAGAATCCTAATGCAGTTGATGCAGCTGGAATTAATGTAATTAAAACAAGATATAAGGCAGTTATTATTTCTGGATGCTTAGCAGGCCTAGCAGGGGCAATGTTCACTCATTATGTTTCTGGACAATTTCGTGGTGACGTCCAAGGACAAGGATATATTGCCTTGGCAATTATGATTTTTGGGCAATGACGAATTCAATATATTACATTGGGAGCAGTCTTATTCAGCTTTTTAATTGCTTTAGCAGGAACATTATGACGTTTTGCGGGTTGAAATATTGCTGATCCATCAAATCAGTTATTAAAAATTTTACCATTTGTCTTTGCATTAATAACAATGGTTATTTTCTCAAAATATTCAAAAGTACCAAAAGCATCAGGAATTACATTTGATAAGTCATTACGATAAAAACAACCGATATCGGTTGTTTTTATTTACATTTTCTTATTTTTTTCTATAATTAATGTATTCTGAGGATATATTCTTTAAAAAATAAAGGGAAAAAACTATTTATGAAAAAACTATTCATTATTTTTAGTGTTGTCGGATTACTTACCACTGGGATAAAAGACTGCACCCCAAAAAGTAAGTAAAATTAAAAAAGAACTTTACTAAACTTTTAGAGGAGGTGCATTTTTTAATGGCAGGAAAAGAACAAAAATTTAAAACATATACTGCAGAATTTTGAAAAAATACAGTAAAAGAAATTGAACAAACATCGCTTACTTATATTGCACAAAAATATAAAGTAAATATAAAAACACTTGATTCATGACAAAGAAATT
>NZ_RCOO01000242.1:0-1435 GCF_003987485.1 Spiroplasma endosymbiont of Megaselia nigra | reverse complement strand
TTTACGCAAAAAAGACCATACTCCGTTAAGAGTTGGTGCTGCTGCGTTAGGTACTGGAATGGGTAATACTTTGATTATGGAAAGAGTTTTATATTTAGGTGGAGCAGTAGTTGAACCCAAAGGAATTATTAAACATATTGTTGCAAAAATTAATATTAGTAAAATTAATAAATTAGATAAACCAACTATTCATGTTGCAGACCCAACAAAAACAACACCAGAACAATTAAAACCACAATTTAAAGATGTTGTTTTAAAAGCGGTAAAAGCAGTAAATAGTTCTTTAACTGAAAGTGATTTCGATTACTTTATTGAAAGTAAAGGTGAAGATTGACCAATTAATATTACAAATGATAAAACTGTTGAAGTTCAAATTGAAGGTAAAAACAATGCTAGTGGTCAAACAAATCCGATTGATGTTAAAATTAAAAATTCTTAATAGTACTAAAAAATAGTACTTTTTTGTTTGATAGATATGCCAATTGGAACATCTAAAACAGCCCTTATTTATGCTGTTAAAAAAAATCCAACTAGATTGTCAATCCAACAACAAGAAAAAAGTTTTGGTTTACAGTTATTAGAATTTTTAGGAATTCAAGTTTTAGCCCTTGGTTTATCAGTTTTAACTGGTGGTGTAGCATCTGCTGTTGGTCTTGGTGCGGGATTATCTAATTTTGTCGCAGCATTTATCTCGTTTGGAGTAGAAACAGCAACCGATTTTGCTGTAAATCAAATATATGATAAATTAACATCAGAAGTGACAGTAAAAAGTACTGCCTTAAATTTGTTACCAGCAATTGGTGGGATAGGAAAATTAACGCGTGCTGCTCGCACAACTAGAATTTTAAAATTAGCAAAAGAAACTAAACTACTTGAAAAATTAGGTGTAATAACTGCTAATAATTTAGAAGATGTTGTAAAACAAGTTACGGGTAAAAAGGTTTTATCTGATAAATTAATATTTGATTTTACAAAACAGGCTAATAATGAAACTTTATTATATACAATTGGAAAATTAGCCCGAAATGATTTTTATAAAGGTTTTAAAATTTCTAATTTAGAAACAATTAATAATTTATTAAAAATTGAAAAAAATATTCAAAAAATAAGTCCTACATTAGTTCAAAAAATACCACGCGTAAATGAAAAAAATGCTAATAAATGATTGTCTGAATATGGATTAAATATTGATAAAATAAGCAAAATTAATACTAATGAGTGATATAACATTATGACTAATCTTCATAAAAAAGGTGTTGGTAAAAACCTACTATTAAATGCTAATTTAATGCGTGGTAGCAAAGTATATAATAATAAATTATTAAATATTTTGCACCAAACACCAATTAAATTAAATAAAATTTTAAATCATTTAAACCCAAATTTTTATATTCAAAAAGTAACTAAAAAATTATTAGCCCCAATTGAAAAACAA
>NZ_RCOO01000241.1:0-1441 GCF_003987485.1 Spiroplasma endosymbiont of Megaselia nigra | reverse complement strand
ATTTTTAAAAACATAATTACATCTTTAATTTCTAGTTTTGGCATAAAAACATCTCCCTTCTAACTTACTTTTTTTCTCTCAACATGTATAAATATTAGTTTGCTATTTGATTCAATATGACCATTGGGTCTTAAAATTATAATATTTGGTGCAAAAAATTCATATATATAATGATTTTTAAAAGTAGTAAAAGTTACATTTATAGCACTATTTTCTTGGTCTGAAATACTTATATTATAAATATAATTATTACTATCATAATCTTTTATTATATATTTATATAATGAATTTGATACAAAATCACTAGTGTCTACAATTTCTCATTCTGATACATATGGTATAACAATTGATTTTTTTAATTCATCTAAAATTTCTTTTTTTATTTTTGCAATTTTTTCATCTTTAATTTTTTCTATAACAAGTTTATCTAATAAAGAATCAACTTCTAACTGGGTATAATATGCTTCTAAATCTATCATTGTTAAATCAATACCCTCTTCTTGAAAAGTACGAAACATTTTCTTTAAAGTTGTTAAATTAGCCAATGATTTTGCATAGGTAGGCAATAGACCTTGTCATGTTGCCATTGGGTCATTTTGTGAAGAATAATTAATATTACCAACGCTCATATTTGCTGAAGTAAAGAATTCAATTGGAATGCGGTTAAATGTTCAGTGTTCAATCGTAATAAAAACCATATTAATACAAATTTTCTTTAATAATGGGTCTTTAAATGTTTCAAATTTTAATTTTGAAAATGGATAGTTTAAGTAAGAATTAATCATATTTTGGGCTCTTAAAGCAAATGTTTTAAATCATAATTCTATATCACCTTTAAAGAACTTGTTATAACGAACTGGAACTTGTGTAATTTTACCTGTCATTGGATTAAAATTATTATAATTTTCCAAAGTAACATTTTGTCATAATTCATTTAACATTTAATCATCTCCTTATCATTTACTTTTTTTAGAATATATTTTCTTTAATATAAATTTTTTACTACTTAATAGTGTATTTGTTTTAATTGTTTTGTTTAAATCTTGTTTTATTTTTAGTTGTTTGTATGTTTGAAATGCTAGCCCATTGCCCAATAAACTAGTAACCACACTATCTTCTAGCGTATTTAACAATTTATCTTTATTAAAGTTATTTTTAAATTGTTCTTGCAACTTTAATATCTTAGCAATTGTCCGATATATTTTAAAACTATCTTTTACTACTTGCCGATAAGCAAGTGGGGTGAAAGAAACTAAATTAAACAAACTTGTTTTTTTAAATCCCCAACCAATAAACCACTCACTGTTCATATAGAATTTAAACGGTTCAGGAGCCAAAACAAACTGTTCTGCTTTGATTAAAGTTGTCATAACGACAATGGGGACATATTTAGGATTTTTATAATATATTGTTAAAGCAACTTCGCCCGCAAGTGATAAAG
>NZ_RCOO01000028.1:0-10372 GCF_003987485.1 Spiroplasma endosymbiont of Megaselia nigra | reverse complement strand
CATATCATGAAGCAACGGTTCTGTTATTAATTTGATATTTTTGAGCAATAAAACTTATCTTATTATTTTTAACTTCTTGTACTATCATTTTTCTAAAATATGCTGTATATTTATTAAATTTTTGTCCTTTTCTTGCCATATAAAAATGCACCCCCTCTAAAAGTTTAGTAAAGTTCTTTTTTAATTTTACTTACTTTTTGGGGTGCAGTCTATATTTCACGTGCCCAACTATCATAATAATTTGTTTTTACTAAGTTAATATTACTATTTCCTAGCATTTTTTTAACTCGTAAATAATTCTGTTCATTAACAATCATTTGGACTGGTTCATAATTACTAATAATTTTAGCAACTAATGCAAAAATTTTTTGCGCGGGAAAAGCATTTTTCTGTCAATTATCTTTCATATATGGTCATATCATTCAAGTTTGTAAATGATTACTTGCTTCTGCTGGCAAATAAAACCCATCTTCTTGCGGAGTTGTTGTTAATAATTTACTCATTTTATAATTCCTCCGTTCTAAATAGCACCGACTATTTTATTAATAAAGAAAAATATAATTAAAAAATATTATTTGTTTTAAATAACAAATAATAATAAATGATTATTATTAAAAATCATTTTTAAACAAAAATTTTCAATATAGATATTTTTTTAATACATTTGATTTAAAATATTAATTTCAAAAAAAACTGGTGAAGATGACATAATTTGACTAATACTTGGGATACAACGTGTAATCATTTTTCCCTGAGGTTTTATAATTTACAAAGAACCTTAATTTTGTTTGTTAAAGCAAAATTTAAATTTAAACAAAGATTAAAAACTTCTGTTGCGGCAGTTGAATTAATAATTTTAAGTTTAAATTAATCTCATTCTTTTTCTAAATGTCTTTGATGATAATTAACCCGTAATTTATCAACTTGGATTTCATTTTGATATAAAATAATATCTGTCATTTCTGATTGTTTAATATAATTTGAACCTAAATCAGAAAAACATAATTGTAAATAATCAATTTCAAAAAGATTAACTGCCATTTCTTCACCAATTTTCCTCATATTATTATAACCTTATCATAAATACAATAAACTAGCAAATATCTTGTGTTAAAAATAAAGTTAAAATTATGTTATCAAATAGAGGGTAATTGTTTTTCTTAAAATTAATTAATACAAAAAAATACTTATTTTTGATTAATTGTAAATTTATAACAATTAAAGTAGTAATCCTTTTTAGTTAAACGACCCAACATCATAATCCTAGTTTTATTTTATAATATTTATTGCAAATATTTATCCATTAAAAAGTTTTTTCCACTTTTAGTTTATCATAATTTTGGGGTTAAAAAAAAAAAAAAAAAGGAAATATAATTTTCCTGAAAAAAATATTTTTTTAAACTTTATTAACAATTTGTTCATTAATTAAAATAATAAACTTATCAAAAGTAGTAGTAATTTGGTCTTCTTGTCCATAAATTCGATAAGTAATCATTTTTTTATCCCGTTCTTGGTCACCAATCACAATTTGATATGGAATTTTAGAAACTTGTGCTTCTCGAATTTTATAACTTAAACGCTCATCACGATCATCAATCATTGTACGTAATTTTAACTTTTTAAATTGCTGATGTAATTCATTAACATATTCCAAATGATGATCATTATTAACTGGGATTATGACAATTTGTTTTGGAGCTAATCAAAATGGTAAAACCCCTTTTGTTTGTTCTAATAAAATTGCGATAAAACGTTCATAAGTTCCAATTAAACCACGATGTAACATTACTGGTCTTGCTTTTGCTCCTGTTGCATCAATATAACTTAAATTAAATTTTTTTGGTAATAAAAAATCAAATTGTAGAGTTGAAACAGTAATTTCATGGTTTAATGCTGTCTTAATTTGAATGTCTAACTTTGGTCCATAAAACGATGCTTCGCCAATCATTGGCACATATGGAATTTTTAAATCATCTAATGCTTCTTGTAGCATTTGTTCAGCATGATTTCACATTTGATCATCATCATAATATTTTTCCTTATTTGCTGGATCACGTAATGACAATGAATAATAATCAACAGTAATTTTTAAATCTGTTAAAACTTCATCAATTAATTTAAAACAACATTTAAATTCTTCTTTTAACTGGTCATGACGTAAAAAGATGTGTGAATCAGTTAATTGCATCATTCGTACTCGCTCGAGTCCTGTTAAGCTTCCCGATGTCTCATAACGATGTAAAATGGCATGCTCAGCAATCCGTAATGGTAATTCACGATAACTACGTTGTTTATAATTATAGACAGCAATATGGTGCGGACATGCCATTGGCCGTAAAACACTAATTTCATTATCTTGTGCCATTGGTGCAAACATATTTTCTTGATAATGATCCCAATGACCAGAAATTTTATACATTTCACTAGTTCCAATAACTGGTGTATCAACCTCAATAAAATCATATTCTCATTCTTTTTCTCGGATATATTCTTGTAGTATTTTTTTTAATGCCATTCCATTTGGTAACCAAATTGGTAAACCAGGTCCAACTAATTTCTCAAAAGTAAAGATTTCTAAATCCCTTCCAATTTTACGATGATCGCGTTCTTTTCGCTCTTCATATGCTAATAATATTTGTTCAAATAATTCACGCGAAAAATGTGAACTTCCAGTTAATCGTTGCAACATTTTATTTTTAGCATCATCTTGTCAATACGCTCCTGCTAAACTTCAAAGTTTTAATACTTTAATATGTTTTAAAGTTGTAACTGGATAAGTATTTGGCAAATATAATTCATTGCCAAGTAAGTATCCGGCTTGTTCTGCCCCTGTTTCTAGACAAAAAGTTAATAAATAAGGATTATCCCTATATCATTTTTTTGCATCGGTCAGGGTCCCTAAAACAGGTGTAATAGCAAGATTATTATTAATTAATTTTGTTACTTCCTGTTCTAAAGCACTAAGATCGGTTTCTTTTAAATGTGGTTCAACATCAAAGTCAATTAAAAAGATATCATCTTGTACCACAATTTTAGCAATTTTAGCGGTTGGATGTAAATTAGTAATTGCTTTTGCTACTATTAATGCTGTTGTATTATGCAAAATTGATAAGGCTAGTGGTGATTTATCAGTAATAATTTCTAATTGCCCATCAGTTGTTACTAAATAGTCTAAACTACGAATTTGACCAGCAAAAACCCCACCAAAGGCAGCTTTCCCTAGACTTGATGCAATACTGCTAGCAATAGCATGAATTGTTTGTGGACTTTTAAATTCACGAACTTGCCCATCTGGTAATGTAATTTTAATCATTTGTAATCTTCCTTTCCTAAAAATAAAACTCGCTCCCAATATTATTAAAACAATAATACTAGGAGCGAGTTCTTCGCGGTACCATCCTAATTTAATTAGGATTTAACCTAATTTATCTTTCACACTTAATAACGAAAAGTGCTTAAACGTAAACTAACCGTTGTTACTAGTAATCTAATCGTTCTTTTATTAAGCTTCCATCATCCTTAACTTGCTGAGAAAAGAGGAAGATTAGACCATGGGTAACTAGTTTAATTATTTAATTGTAATTTCTTTAATTTCTTCGTTGCGCGCAAATAAAATTGTTGAACCAATTTTTGCTCCTCATTTTTTTGCAACTTCACAAATTGCTTTTTCATCTGTTTTAAATGCTTCATAATTATCAACTTTATTCATAAAAATTGAATGCCATGATCCAAAGGCAGTATACAATTCTGGCAGTGGACTAACTCCTAAAATTACTACATTCGGGCGGAATTTTGAAATTGTTTTTAATAATTCTCCGGTGTTTGAAACAACAACAGCATATTCATATTTTCCATCTTTACATTTATTTGCTAATTTTTTAGCAATATCAGCGCGTGGTCCTGTTGTTGAATTCATAGCATCTTCTAATTGCTTTTCATAATATAATTTTGAATAAAATTCATGCTCTGCTCGTTTATTAATCATTGCCATCGTATGAACAGTAATAAATGGATAGTCACCATTTGCTGATTCACCTGATAACATTGTTGCATCAGATCCTAATTCTGTTGCAAAATAAACATCAGTAACTTCTGCTCGTGTTGGCGATGGATTTTCTGTCATTGTTTCTAACATTTGTGTTGCAACAATAACAATTTTTCCTGCTTCACGACATTTACGAATAATAATTTTTTCTCAATATGGAACATCATAATAAGGAATTTCTAAACCTAAATCTCCCCGTGCAACCATAATTCCATCCGATGCGGCAATAATTTCATCAATATTATTAATTCCAATTTGTGATTCAATTTTAGCAATAATTTGAACATGTTCAGCTTTACACTCTTTTAATAATTTTCGAATTTCTTTGATATTACCAGCTGTGTTAACAAATGATGCTGCAAGATAATCAATTCCTTGTTCAACTCCAAATTTAATATCATTAATATCTTTTTCAGCTAAAAATGGTAATGTAAAGTCGACCCCCGGTAAATTAATTCGTTTATTTGTTTTAACAATATGATGGTTGAAAGCTTTTGTTTCAATAATTCCTGGCTTAACACCAGTAACATTTAACTGTAATTTCCCATCATCAACTAATACTACGTCAACAACTTTTAAGTCTTGTGACATATCATATGAAACAGTAATTTCCGTTCCAGTTCCTTCACGGCTTTGATATTCCTTTGGTAATGAATAAATTATAACTGTTGCACCAGCAACAATTTCTTGCTTCCCATCTTTCATTATTCCAACACGAATTTCTGGACCTTTCGTATCTAATAATACTGAAATTGGTTTACCAATTTTAGCACTAACTTCTCGTGCTCACACAATTCGCGCTCCTTGTTCAGCATGATCTCCATGTGAAAAGTTTAAGCGAATTGTGGTCATTCCTGCTTTAAACAGTTCTTCAAGGGCTCCCGCTGAATGGGTACTTGGCCCAATTGTTGTAATAATTTTTGTTCTTTTCATTTTCTCGTTAATATTAAAGTTATCCATTCTCTTGACAATCTCCTTCTAAAAATATTTTACCACCTTATTTTATCGTAAAATTATGATTTTTGATAAATATTCTGATTTAATTCATCAAATTTAGCTCAAATTTCTTTCCGTGATGGTCGTGGAATACTTAATGCTTCCATAATTGGACGAGCAATAATTTGATCACCGTGATTGCCAATTGCTAAACCACCTGCTCCCGCAATAATTTGTTCAACAGCAAATTGTGCCATTTGAAAAGCACGATAACGCTCCATTGCCGTTGGATTACCACCTCGTTGAGTATGTCCTAAAACTGTTGCACGGGTAATATAAGCACTTTTACTTTCAACTAATTTTGCTAATTTATGCACATCGGGATAAATCATTTCACTAACAACAACAATAACACTTCGTTTTTGTGCTTGATGTAATGTTGCAACCCGCTCAGCAATTTCTGTCTCAGATAAAGCAGCTTCGTTAATTGAAATAATATCTGCTCCACCAGCAATTCCAGCATATAAAGCAATATCACCACAGGCATGACCCATTACTTCCACAATTGAACAACGATTATGTGATTGCATTGTATCACGCAAGCGATCAATTGCTTCAACAACAATATTAATGGCAGTATCAAAACCAATCGTATAATCTGATGAAGTGATATCATTATCAATTGTTCCTGGTAAAGCAATACAATTAATTCCCATCTCTGTCAACCGTTGCGCTCCTCGATAACTGCCATCTCCACCAATAACTACTAATGCTGCAATTCCTTGTTTTTTTAAATTAGTAACAGCTTTTTCTCGTACCTTTGGGTCTTTAAATTCCGGTAAGCGTGCACTTCCAATCACAGTCCCCCCTAAACGCATAATACTATCCGCAAAATTATTATCAACAACTTCCATTCAATTATTAATTAATCCTAAATAACCATCACGAATAATATATGTTTCTAATCCTTTAGCATGTGCTGTTTTAATAAACCCTGCAATCGCCGCATTCATTCCTTGCGAATCACCACCAGATGTTAAAATTCCAATTTTTTTAAGCATGCTTTTTCTCCTTCTCTTTTGTTTCTTTCATCTTGTTTATATTAATTTTAGTTGATATTCTACGATTGTAAAGATTTTTTTAACTAAAAATCATAAAAAAACACTTTGTAAGTGTTTTTTTATTTTGTTCCAAATAAGAAAAAGTAATTCTTATTAACCTTCTGTAACTGTTAATTTTGCATTGAATTTAAATTGACCAGTAATTTTTGCTGAACTATCATTTGCTTTAACTGTTACTTCAACAGTTTTTGATGATAAATAGTTTCCCGTTGCACCATTATTTGTAATTGCAAATTCACTTGCTTCTACACCTGGTACTTTCGCTTTTATAGCAGCTAAAACAGCTTTTGCAAGATCTGTATCTTTATTAACTGCTTATAATTCATTAATAGTTGTCGCATTTGGATTCTTTGCTTTAATTTCTACAGTTTGTTCAGGCACTGTTACATCTGAAATATCTGCTTTTGTTACTTAAACATTTTTTGGTAAAGTTACTTTAATATATTCTGATTTACCAATAACAACGGTTTTATTTTTTGCTGGAGTAATTTGAACATATACATCAACTTTATCTGATCCTAAATCAACAGTATCTAATGCTTTACCTTTGTTGTCTGCATAAACTTCATATACAAAGTCAGTTGCTTGTGCTGTTTTTACAACACCTTCTACTGCTTTTAAAACATTAGAATCTAATGCTTTATTAATTTCTTCTTTTGTAACTTTTTTTACATCTGATACCTTTACAGTTGCGGGTGCTGCAATTGTTTTAACTCTTGATAAGTTGTTACTTTCAGTTTTGTTACATGCGATTACTGATGTTGTCCCCACAGCTGATACACCAAAAGCTGCTAAAATCGATAAAATTCTCTTCATTTCTTATATTTCCTTTCTCTATTAAGTAGTGTTTTTATAAAAGCAAATGTAATTAAAATTACATTGAATATATAAGAGAAAAATAACATTAATAATAATTATTAATTGCTTCTAACCTACTTTATACAATTTATATTTTTCTTTTTCTTTCCCTTATAGAAACAATTATACAATAAATATTTTTAAAGACAATAAATATTTCAAAAAAAAAAAAAAAAAAGATTTTTCAAATAAATTTTTTAATCTTTTTCTGTATTTTTAGCTTCTTTTGATTCAGAAACCGGTTCTTCGCTTACTTGTTGTTCACTAACTTTTAATTCTGGTTTGGTCTGTTCTGGAACAAATGGCATAATTTCTTGATTTAATAAATTAACATTATTAATCATAAATTGCCCTGCTTGACTTGCTAATGAAAAACGACATTTCTTTTTACTACGGGTTCCTTCGGTATGATAAATTACTAATTGATTTGTTTTATCATTGCGTTCAACACGAGTAATTTTTCGAATTAAAATTCGCTCCCCTAAAAAAGCAATTTCCTTTTCATCAATTCCAACAGCAATTAGTTGTAAAAATAAGAAAATATAAACTCCTACCCCAACTGTCAAGCCAAAAGCTAACACAATAATAATTAATGGTGCAGTTGTTGAGAAATCAATAACAAACTGGAATAAAAATCCAAGAATAAAAACTGGTAAATTAATTCCTAACACTGTAAATAGAATAATTAAAATTTTTTTATTAATAAAACGTGCTTTAAATTTTCGTTTTGTAAAACTAATTAAATAACCAATAATTGATAAACTAACTGCAACAAATAAAAATGCTGCCATCGAGATTGCAATTATTGTTCCTTTTTCAGTATTTTCCATTTTTAGGCTTTCCTTTCTATCAAAATGATTCTTATTTGCGAACTTGTGCCATTACTTCTGAAGCAAAATCAATTTCTTCTTTTTCAATTCCTTCGCCAACTTCATAACGAATCATATCAACAACATGAACATTATTTTCTTTTATAACATCACTAACTTTTTGATCAGGATTAACAACAAAAACTTGGTCTAAAAATGATATTTCTGCTAATTGTTTATTTAAACGCCCTTCAACCATTTTTTCTAAAATATTATCTGGTTTTCCAGCATTTTTTGGATCATTTTTTGCTTCAGCCGTTAAAATTGCTTTTTCACTATTTAAAAAATCCGTTGAAATATCATCACGTGAAATAAATTGTGGACGCATTGCCGAAACATGCATTGCTAATTGTTTTCCAATTGTTTCATCAATTTTACCACTAAAAGTTAAAACAGTTGCGATGCGATTATTAGAATGTAAATAAAATCCCATTGATTGATCTGCTTTTAAATGAATTATTTTAAAACGACGTAAGGTAATCTTTTCACCAATTGTTGCAATAGCATAAACAATAACAGTTTCTAATGATTCACCATTAACTGATATTTTTAATGCATCTTCCACAGTTTTCGGTTCATTATTAATTAAAGTTTCTCCTACGGTTGCCATTAAATCTAAAAATTGCTTATTTTTTGCAACAAAATCGGTTTCTGAATTAACTTCGAAAATAACTGTTTTATCACCTTTAGTTACTAAACCAACTAATCCTTCAGCAGCAACTCGATCAGATTTTTTGGCCGCTTTGGTAATTCCTTTTTCACGCAACCATGTAATTGCTTCTTCAATCTTTCCATCAGTAGCTTCTAATGCTTTTTTACAATCTAGCATTCCGGCTCCTGTTCTATCTCTTAATTCTTTTACTAATTGTGCAGTAACTGCCATTCTAATTCTCCTTTCAAATTTAAGGGTGCTTGTATTGAAACTAACCGGTTAATACAATTTAATTTTTATGTTATTTTTTTACTATTTTATTATCAACAATTGTTAAATGTTTACTTAATTCACTAACCATTTCAGTTTTTTTTGCTTTTGGTAAGGCAAATCCTTCGCTAAGAATTTCTAATTCATCAACTTTTAATTTTGATAATGTTTTTTCTAAATCATTATCAACTACATTAATTGTATCGAAATTAAAACTTGGTGGTGGAACTGGAACTGGTTCTTCTTTAACTGCGACAGGTTCTGCTACAGCAGGTGCCTCTTCTTTTCTTGAAGGTTGTACTTTATGTGCCGAATATGTTTCTTTTCCACGTTCATTTCTTCCACTCATTCTTCGATTATCATATTGCCCACCACGTGAATTACGATTGTCATCACCATCACGGCGCGTAAATTCATTTGGTTTAAATTGAGGTTCTGGCATTTTAATTCCCATTGCATCACCATATAAATTAGCAATATGATTAGTAATAATTGCAATTGAGCGTGAAGTATCATCATTTGCTGGAATAATATAGTCAATTGGGTCAGGGTCAACATTTGTATCACAAATAGCAATCACTGGAATTCGTAATTTGCGTGCTTCCCGAACGGCAATATGTTCCTCTTTTGGATCAACCACAAATAATGCTTGTGGTAATTCTTTCATTACTTTAATTCCACCTAAGAATTTTTCTAATTTATCTTTTTCTTTTTTAATTAACATTTGTTCTTTTTTTGGTAATAATTTTAATTCCCCATTTTTTTCTTGGCGTTCAATATTTCATAATCTTTTAACACGTAAATGAATTGTTTTTAAGTTTGTTAATGTTCCACCTAATCAACGTTGATTAACATAAAAACATTCGCAACGTTCCGCTGCATCCTTAACAATCCACTTGGCTTGTTTTTTTGTTCCAACAAATAAGATTTTTCCCTTACGCGCAGCAATACTTGCCATTAATTTTTTAACATCTTCTAATCTTCATAATGTTTTTTGTAGATCAATAATGTGAATCTTATTCTTTTCACCATAAATGTATGGTTTCATTTTTGGATTTCATCGTTTTGTTTGATGTCCAAATTGAGCACCAGCTTCTCATAACATTTCTCTTGTTAATTCTTTTGCCATATTTATATTTAATTCTCCTTTTCGTTAAAACATCCATTTATTTCTAACATTTACCACTATCTTATTAAAACAAATAGCACTGGGCAAATGAATCCATAAATGTGTATTGTATATAATTAATTTTATTGAATACAAGCAATTAAATTATAACATATTTTGTTTTAAACAAACAAATAAAAATGTTATTTATCAAAGATAAATAACATTTTTGGCTGTTCATTTGAATTCTGTTCATTTTTCTATTATTGTGTTTTAATTAAAAATTGTTTGTTTTTCAAGGTTTCATAATTTTTAATAAATTAAAAATAAGTAAATCAAAAACAATGCACAGTTTCAAATAACTGAGAATTATTTTTTTAATTTAAAATGCTTTTTAATTCAAATTGAATTGGAGGCATTTTTAATTTTAAAACCCTTCTATAATTATTATACTCAACAATATAATTATCTATCATATTTTTTAGCTCATTAAAATTTTTGTATTTTGTTATA
>NZ_RCOO01000240.1:0-1467 GCF_003987485.1 Spiroplasma endosymbiont of Megaselia nigra | reverse complement strand
ATTCACTGTTCATATAGAATTTAAACGGTTCAGGAGCCAAAACAAACTGTTCTGCTTTGATTAAAGTTGTCATAACGACAATAGGGGCATATTTAGGATCTTTATAATATATTGTTAAAGCAACTTCACCCGCAACTGATAAAGGAACAATTTTTACTGCTAAAAAAACATCAGAACCATAAGCAAAAGATAATAATTGGCCTTTTTTAATAGCCTTAGTTTCAAATTTAGACAATATTTTTTTAGTTTTATCAGTAATTTTATTAATTACTTTTTGTTTAATAGTAATTATTTGTTTTTCAATTGGGGCTAATAATTTTTTAGTTACTTTTTGAATATAAAAATTTGGATTCAAATAATTTAAGGCTTTATTTAATTTAATTGGTGTTTGATGTAAAAGATTTAATAATTTATTATGATATATTTTACTGCCCCGCATTAAATTAGCATTTAATAATATGTTTTTACCAAAGCCTTTTTTATGAAGATTAGTCATAATGTTATATCACTCATTAGTACTAATTTTAATTATTTTATCAATATTTAATCCATATTCAGACAATCATTTATTAGCATTTTTTTCATTTATGCGTGGTATTTTTTGAACCAATTTAGGACTTATTTTTTGAATATTTTTCTCAATTTTTAATAAATTATTAATTGTTTCTAAATTATAAACTTTAAAACCCTTATAAAAATCATTGCGGGCTAATTTTCCAATTGTATATAATAAAGTTTCATTATTAGCCTGTTTTGTAAAATCAAATATTAATTTATCAGATAAAATCTTTTTACCTGTAACTTGTCTTACAACATCTTCTAAGTTATTAGCAGTTATTACACCTAATTTTTCAAGTAATTTAGTTTCTTTTGCTAATTTTAAAATTTTAGTTGTTCGAGCAGCACGCGTTAATTTTCCAATACCACCAATTGCTGGTAACAAATTTAAGGCAGTACTTTTTGCTGTCACTTCTGATGTTAATTTATCGTATATTTGATTTACGGCAAAATCGGTTGCTGTTTCGACTCCAAATGAGATAAATGCTGCGGCAAAATTAGATAAACCAGCACCCAAACCAACAGCAGATGCCACACCACCAGTTAAAACTGATAAACCAAGGGCTAAAACTTGAATTCCTAAAAATTCTAATAACTGTAAACCAAAACTTTTTTCTTGTTGTTGGAGTGACAATCTAGTTGGATTTTTTTTAACAGCATAAATAAGGGCTGTTTTAGATGTTCCAATTGGCATATCTATCAAACGAAAAGGTACTATTTTTTAGTACTATTAAGAATTTTTAATTTTAACATCGATCGGATTTGTTTGACCAGTAGCGTTATTTTTACTTTCAATTTGAACTTCAACAGTTTTATCATTTGTAATATTAATTGGTCAATCTTCACCTTTACTTTCAATAAAGTAATCAAAATCACTTTCAGTTAAAGAACTATCTACGGTTTTAACGG
>NZ_RCOO01000239.1:0-1478 GCF_003987485.1 Spiroplasma endosymbiont of Megaselia nigra | reverse complement strand
ATTTTGATAATACTGTTCGGAAAAGTCAAACAACGACATTATCTTATCCGCTAAAATAACTTTATCTTTATTGACAAAAGGGTTATATTTTGTGTTACCACTAATTCCTCAAATAAAAGCATTGGGGTCTAGTTTTTTAACTTTATCAATTAAATCAATGTCTCCTTTGCCATCAATAATAATAGTTGTTTCACGGAATTTAAACCTTAACTCTTTTATAATTTGCATTAATGTTGTTGTTTTACCGCTACCAGTAGTGCCAACAAGAAGTGTGTGTTGAGTTAAATTAGCCTCAATTAAACCAATTTTATTGTTTAACATAACCAAATTGCTTTGTGAAATTTGGTTAAATTCTTGCTCTATTTTCTTTGCTTTTTTATTTTGTTCATAAGCAAATATATCAAAGTGTTGTCATTTCTGATAACCAATAAAACCAGCAAAGACAATCATAACGATAGTGCCAATAATTGCTGAAATTTTAAAACAAATATCTTTGCCATAAGCAGTTGAAAAAGTTTGCCAAGTAACAGCTTTCAGCCGTATTCCTGCATAACCAAGAGCAATCACAATGTTAATTAGTGAAATAAACAAGAAGAAAAATACAATAGTAGTAAAAAAGATAAAGAATGCTTTTTCAAATTTATTAAGTTTTTTATATCATTGTTTTATTTTGCGCATAAATTTATTTCCTAACTAAAAGCTTCTTGTTCTTTTTCGCTTGCTTCAACATTCAATAACATTCGGTTGTTAGCACCAATCGAAAATAGACAAGTTCCTGTTGGCGCGGTTGCAATCATATCTTTTTGATATTGATTTAATCTTCCACTTGAAGCAATTAAATTATCATAATCTTGTAAATCGCTAGCTGCTAAATGATGAACAAACTGATATAAACAGTTGTTTATTATTCCTTGCGCTTGGGTTTTAATATTCGCATTACCCATAAAATCATTTATATTTTGTGTCATAATATACAAAATACCATTATATTTACGAATTCGTTTTGTCATTTCAAACAAGAAATTTAACGCTAAGGTATTGTTTTCATTAATTAATAAATGGGCTTCATCAATAGCTATGCAAATTCATTGTTGTTGGACAAGTGGTAGGGTTTGGTTTTTTGCTTTGTTTTGTTTAACCACCTTATCTAAAAAGGAAAGCATTAAAAACAATTGAGCATTTTGTCGGTTTTTATTTGCCGTTAATTCGTGAGTATCAAAAACAATCAAATCACTTTTGAACGATAAGGTACTTATTCCATTTCACAAAGCACCATCTGCTCCTTGGGCAAGTTTTCATAAAACATTATATAAATGTGATTTGGTTTTTTCATTTTGCTCTTGTTTTTTAATTAAAGTAAACAAGTGCGATAAAGTGGGATAATCACGAGCAGTTAAAGTATTTAACTGTGTTTTATCAGTAATTTTAAAATCTTTGTATAATTTTAAAAGGATTTGTTGTAATAAACTTAAATCAAT
>NZ_RCOO01000238.1:0-1480 GCF_003987485.1 Spiroplasma endosymbiont of Megaselia nigra | reverse complement strand
GGTGATTTATTTTGCCAAAATTCATCTATTTTACGATAAAATGTTCGTAAACTTGCTGTTTTTGGGTTAAATTCTTTCATTTTTACTCCTTTTTGCATATTAAAATTGCTATTATTTAACGAATATGATTAAATAAAAGAGTAAAAAGATGTATTAAAATGTATAAAAGAACTTTCACAAGTTCTTTTTATTATCTATATTTTATATCAAAATAAAAAAAAGTAAACTTAATTACTTTATAAACAGCTTTAAGAGACATAATTTAATTACTGTTTATTAATTAAATTATATACCTATAAAAATAATTGTCAATAATTTTTAATTTAATGTTATAAATATTTTAAAAAGAATTGGAGACAAAAAAATGCAATACTATAAACATGTAAAGTTTGATGAACGAGATTTATTTAAGGATTTATTGTTATCTGATAGTTGTAAAAAGAAAAATGGCACACTTAATTTATCAGAAATAGCACGAAAAATGGATCGTGCAGTTAATACTGTTAAAAGAGAAATTAATCGATTTAAAAATATACAAGATTATAATCCTTATGAAGCACAAAAAGATTATAAACATAAACGTAAAAAGTGTATTAAAAAACTACCTACATTTACAGAAGAACAAAAAGAATTTTTAAATTTACGATTTAATATTCTTTATGATTCACCAGCGGAAATTATTCAGCGATTTTTAATAAAGTTTGGCATCAAATTTCCTGCCTGTCTTAAAACATTTTATAAATGAATTTATTTAGGTCTTTTGGGTTTGTTAAAGAAAAACTTATTAAATGGTGGCAGAAGAAATAGAACAAAGAAAAGACCTGATAATCGTGGTAAATTAGATGAAAGATTTAGGTCAATATGAGATATTGAAAATAAACAATCTAATGTTGGTTGATTTGAAATGGATACGGTAGTTGGTAAAGAACATCAATCTAGTTGTTTAGTATTAGTTGAACGATCAAGCAAAAAATACTTTGCTATGAAATTAGAAGAACATACTGCTAATGAAGTTTTAGAAAAACTTGAACATATAGTTAGAATTAATGGTTTAGTTGGAAAAATTAAAGGAATAATAACTGATAGAGGAAAAGAATTTAGTAAGTTTGAAGAAATGGAAAAGATTGCTGGTTCTAATGTTTATTATTGTGATCCTGGTTCACCAAAACAAAAACCATTAATTGAAAGAATGAACCGTGAATTTAGGAAACGATACCTTAAGGGAACAGATTTTAATAATGTTACGCAACAAGAAATAGATTTAGTAGTTAATATTATAAATGAAAAATTAAGGCCTGTTTTGAATTGAAGAACAGCAAAAGAAGTATTTTTAGAGAATTTTAAATAAGTTTATTTGAAGTAAAATTTAATAAATGATTTTTCAGTGTGCTTAAATATTTTTAAAATAGACTAAAATTACAAATATTTTATTTTTTTTTAAAAAATAGTTGCATTTATTTTAAATGATGTTATTATCATA
>NZ_RCOO01000237.1:0-1480 GCF_003987485.1 Spiroplasma endosymbiont of Megaselia nigra | reverse complement strand
TGGGCTCTTAAAGCAAATGTTTTAAATCATAATTCTACATCACCTTTAAAGAACTTATTATAACGAACTGGAACTTGTGTAATTTTACCTGTCATTGGAATAAAATTATTATAATTTTCCAAAGTAACATTTTGTCATAATTCATTTAACATTTAATCATCTCCTTATCATTTACTTTTTTTATAATTTATTTTCTTTGATATAAACTTTTTACTATTTAATAGTGTTTTTGTTTTAATTGTTTTGTTTAAATTTTGTTTTGTTCTTAGTTGTTTGTATGTTTGAAATACTAGTCCATTATCCAATAAACTAGTAACCGCACTATCTTCTAGCGTATTTAACAATTTATCTTTATTAAAGTTATTTTTAAATTGTTCTTGCAACTTTAATACCTTAGCAATTATTCGGTATATTTTAAAACTATCTTTTACTATTTGCTGATAAGCAACTGGAGCAAAAGAAACTAAATTAAACAAACTTGTTTTTTTAAATCCTCAACCAATAAACCATTCACTGTTCATATAGAATTTAAACGGTTCAGGAGCCAAAACAAACTGTTCTGCTTTGATTAAAGTTGTCATAACAACAATAGGAGCATATTTGGGATTTTTATAATATATTGTTAAAGCAACTTCACCCGCAACTGATAAAGGAACAATTTTAACTGCTAAAAAAACATCAGAACCATAAGCAAAGGGTAATAATTGGCCCTTTTTAATAGCCTTAGTTTCAAATTTAGAAAATATTTTTTTAGTTTTATCTGTAATTTTACTAATTACTTTTTGTTTAATAGTAATTATTTGTTTTTCAATTGGTGCTAATAATTTTTTAGTTACTTTTTGAATATAAAAATTTGGGTTTAAATGATTTAAAACTTTATTTAATTTAGTTGGTGTTTGATGTAAGATATTTAATAATTTATTATTATATATCTTACTGCCCCGCATTAAATTAGCATTTAATAGTAGATTTTTACCAACACCTTTTTTATGAAGATTAGCCATAATGTTATATCATTCATTAGTATTAATTTTGCTTATTTTATCAATATTTAATCCATACTCAGATAGTCATTTATTAGCGTTTTTTTCATTTATTTGTGGTATTTTTTGAACTAACTTAGGACTTATTTTTTGAATATTTTTCTCAATTTTTAATAAACTATTAATTGTTTCGAAATTATAATCTTTAAACCCTTTATAAAAATCATTGCGGACTAATTTTCCAATTGTATATAACAAAGTTTCATTATTAGCCTTTTTTGTAAAATCAAATATTAATTTATCAGATAAAACCTTTTTACCCGTAACTTGTTTTACAACATCTTCTAAATTATTAGCGGTTATTACACCTAATTTTTCAAGTAATTTAGTTTCTTTTGCTAATTTTAAAATTCTAGTTGTTCGAGCAGCACGCGTTAATTTTCCAATACCACCAATTGCTGGTAACAAATTTAAGGCAGTACTTTTTGCTGTTACTT
>NZ_RCOO01000236.1:0-1498 GCF_003987485.1 Spiroplasma endosymbiont of Megaselia nigra | reverse complement strand
AAATACAATTTAAAGATGCTGTTTTAAAAGCTGTTAAAACAGTAGATAATTCTTTAACTGAAAATGATTATGATTACTTTATTGAAGCCAAAGGTGAAGATTGACCAATTGATATTACAAATGATAAAACAGTTGCGGTGCAAATTGAAGGCAAAAACAACGCCACTGGTCAAACAAACGCCATTGATGTTAAAATTAAAAATTCTTAAGTACTAAAAAATAGTACTTTTTCTCATTTTATAAACTATGCCAATTGGAACAAGCAAAACTGCGCTAATTTATCCTGTTAAAAAAACACCAACTAGATTATCAATTAAACAACAACAAAAAAGTTTTAGTTTACAATTACTAGAATTTTTAGGAATTCAAGTATTAGCCCTTGGTTTATCGGTTTTAACAGGTGGAATTGCTTCTGCTATTGGATTAGGAGCAGGATTATCTAATTTTGCGGCAACATTTATTTCATTTGGAGTAGAAACAGAAACCGATTTTGCCGTAAATCAAATATACGATAAATTAACATCATAAGTTACAACAAAAAGTACTGCCTTAAATTTGTTACCAGCAATTGGCGGTATTGGTAAATTAACGCGTGCTGCTCGAACAACTAGAATTTTAAAATTAGCAAAAGAAAATAAACTACTTGAAAAATTAGGCGTGATAACTGCTAATAATTTATAAGATGTTGTAAGACACGTCACGGGTAAAAAGATTTTATCTGATAAATTAATATTTGATTTTACAAAGCAAGCTAATGATGAAACTTTATTATATACGATTGGAAAATTAGCCCGCAATGATTTTTATAAAGGTTTTAAGGGTTCTAATTTTGAAACAATTAATAGTTTATTAAAAATTGAAAAAAACATTCAAAAAATAAGCCCTAAGTTGGTTCAAAAAATACCCCACATAAATGAAAAAAATGCTAATAAATTACTGTCTGAATACGGATTAAATATTGATAAAATAAGCAAAATAAATACCGATGAATGATATAACATTATGGCTAATCTTCATAAAAAAGGTGTTGGTAAAAACCTACTATTAAATGCTAATTTAATGCGTAGTAGCAAAATATATCATAATAAATTATTAAATATCTTACAAAAAACGCCAATTAAATTAAATAAAGTTTTAAATCATTTAAACCCTAATTTTTATATTCAAAAAGTAACTAAAAAATTATTAGCCCCAATTGAAAAACAAATAATTACAATTAAACAAAAAGTAATTAATAAAATTACTGATAAAACTAAAAAAATATTGTCTAAATTTGAAAGAAAGGCCATTCAAAAAGGCCAATTTTTACCTTTTGCTTATGGTTCTGATGTTTTTTTAGCAGTAAAAATTATTCCTTTAGCAGTTGCGGGTGAAGTTGCTTTAACAATATATTATAAAGATCCTAAATATGCCCCTATTGTCGTTATGACAACTTTAATCAAAGCAGAACAGTTTGTTTTGGCTCCTGAACCGTTTAAATTCTATATGAACAGTGAAT
>NZ_RCOO01000027.1:0-10836 GCF_003987485.1 Spiroplasma endosymbiont of Megaselia nigra | reverse complement strand
GTCTTTTGACCCTTTAGTTTTACCCTTTGCCATATAAAAAATGTTTCTCCTAACTTTATATATTTAATAATAACCTAGAAAGGTTTTTTATTTCATATTATCAGTTAAAAGAAACATTGTAATTTATAAGCAAAATACTTTTTTTATTTTCTACTATCTAAAAAATCATAAATAGCTTGATAATTTGGTTCATTTCCAATTGGATTAACAATTTCAAGATATTCTACAATATTATCTTGGTTTAAGATAAGAACTGCTCGTGGCAAAATTTGCAAAGCAGTAAAAACTAATCCTGTCTTTGTCCCAAAATCACGATAATTATAATCTGACACTAAAAAATGTGCTTCATCTCTAAAAGATTCACAACATCTTTCTTGCGCAAATGGTAAATCACGTGAGACTGTGATTAATCGTGCATTAGGATAATCTTTCATATTTTTGTTAAATTTAACAGTTTGAGTATAACAAACACTTGTATCAATACTTGGAATTACCGATATAACTTTATATTGTGTTTTAACATCACTAAGGTGAAAATCACTCATATCAGCATTAGTTCCTTTAAATTCTAACTTATCACCAACTTTAATAATATCTTGGGTAAAATGTGAAAATACATCCCCATCTAATTTAAATGCTCCCATTTTTATGGCCTCCTCTTTTTTTATTTTTTCTTCATTATTAATGAGATGAGCTCCATCTCCATTAATAATCATACTATTATTTTTAGTTACAGTAAATTCTGCTTCAATAATATTTTGTTCAAAATAATCATTATTCTGATAAACATTTCTTAGTTTAATCACACGCTGGTTTGTAGATCCAATTAATCGTCGTTTTTTATCTAACTTTTCAATAATAAATGGTCCATCAATTAATATATCAATTTTATCTAAAATTGATGGATGCTTTTCTTGCAATAGTTCATATAAAAAACCAGAAAAAACAATTACTGTTAAATTATTTGTTTGACATAAAGTAACTAGTTCTAAGAGCGCTCGTGGTTGAATAAATGGTTCTCCCCCTAAAATGGTAATCCCCTCAATTTGAAAGCGCTCTTTAGCGTCTCTAATCGCCTTAAAAAGGTCACTGACTTCCATTACATTCCGATTAATGAGAGGAATCATTTCCTGATTACTACATCCTTCGCAATTAATAATACAACCTTGCATTCATAATGCGAATCGTTTTCCAGGCCCTTCAATGGTTGTAAAAGAAACAAAACGATTAAAATTAATTAAATTACTCATTTTTTATTTAAAACAATATTCAATTTGATGACCATTTGCTTGTGCTAATATTGTTTCTCCAGCTTTAAATTTAGTTTGATTTGCAAAAATAAATGAACTCAATCCATCAACGACATGCTTTTCAATACTATTTAACAAATCACGACCACCTTTTTTATCATCAGCATCCTGAATAATAATTGGTAAAATTTGTGGTAAATCCATAAATTCTAATTTAATCTTATATTTTTCTCAAACAGCTGTTTGAATGGGCTGTAATTTTTGTGTAATTAATTTTGCTTTAAAATTAATATCCTTAATAAAATTAAACGGAATAATATTATTTCCAATTCGCCCTAATAATTCTGGTCGTTTTAATTCAGTTCGAAAATGATCAGATACTTTTTGAATAAATTGCTTTTCAATTTCTAAAAATGATAAATTATCATCAACTTCACTTGCACCAATATTTGAAGTAAAAATAATAAACGAATCAGAAAAAGTAACAGTTTGACCTTTATTATCAGTTAAACGACCATCTTCTAAAATTTGTAAGAATTTATCTAAAATTCGCGGATGGGCTTTTTCAATTTCATCAAATAAAAGTACACTAAATGGCTTTTCTTTAATTGCATTTGTTAATTGTCCACCTTCTTCATAACCAACATAACCAGGTGGTGCACCAATTAATTTTTGATCACTTGCTTCTTGGTTATATTCCGACATATCAAACCTAATACAATTTTTTTCATAACCAAATAAAAATTTGGCCAATGCTTTTGCTAATTCAGTTTTTCCTACTCCAGTTGGTCCAACAAAAAACAATGTACCTTTTGGTTTTGTTCGTTTTGATGAATATTGAACACCTGATAATCCAGTAAAAGCTTTATAAACAACATTCTTCACTTTTTCAATTGCATGATCTTGCCCAATAACTCGTTTTTTTAATTCTTTTTCAATAGTTGCTAATTTTTCATAATTCATTTCTTCTCATGGTGAAACTTTATCACCGTATTGATAAGAATTTAATAATTTTTCAAATGGTAAGCGTTCTGAAATATTGTTTGAAAACTTAATTAATTGATAAACTTCTTTCAAAGTTCATCCTTCCATCGTATCATAAATATCTTGTAATTTTAAAATATCAGTATTTAAATCTTCGGTAATTTTAAAAAAATTCTTATTAGTTAAAATGAACTTTTCTCGTTCTTCACGATTTGGTTTTGTTAAAGTAATTGTTGTTACATCTGGATTGTGCAAATAAAATGACGTTGGTAATTTTCCAACACTATTAGTGATAAAAATAATAGCTGTATCAAAATCAATTATTTCTGATTGATCAAATTTTTTATCTCGAAAAGCTTTACTTAATGAAATTAAATTAACACGTTCTTCTTCACTTAAGGTTTGTTCATTAGAAAATAAATAATCAGAAAAGTCAACAATAAAAGCAACTTTTTTAGAACTTGCAACTAACATATTACGACGAACAATGGTAAAAAATTCTGCTAAAGTTGGAAATTGTCCCGTTGGACCATTCTTTTCTTCATTTGCATTTTTAATTACTTCTTGACCAAAATCATATGCTTCACCTTCTTTACTCTTTTGTTGTGTTTCTACTGTTAATGTTAAATTTTTCAGATTTCCTCCGCTTAGACCATCAATCCGGTCTCACATAAAAATATCATTAAAACCTTTTTCTCTTAATAATTCAAATAATCGATCTTTTAAACCAACATAACCACTATTTGTTTGATAAATATCATTAACATTGCCCTCAAGAATAACACATCGTTTAATTCCAATTTGATTTTTTAACTTATCTAAATTACTTTTTACACTCATTTATAGTCACCTCTAACTATTTCTTTAATTATAATGTTTTTTAACCTAAAAATGTTAATTATTTCTTTTTTGATTTACTATCAATTTGAATCTTTGCTTGATTCATAATTTTATCAGGATTTAAATAAGATTTTTTCATTTCTTTTGATAAAGAAACATCATACATTGATAAATCGTTAATAAACGGTTGCTCATCTATATCATGTGCATGACCTTCATAACCTTCGAATTTATATGTAAAGCGCCCATCTAAATATACTTTAAAAATTGCCTCTTCTCCGGTTACTTTTTTTGCGTAAACAATAACTAAACTATCTTCATTTTCTTTCGTAATACGAATATCATTACTATCAACAATAAAACCACGTTTTTGAATTGCTTGTAAAATTGATGTAATAGCATTTTTCCGCGCTGATTCATCTAATTGTTTATTAATAATTTGATTTTGTAATGCTAAAGCTTTTGCGTTTAAAACAGTAGTATCAGATGCTGGAATTTGGGCAAATTCTTCTAATGCTGGAGATAATTCTGTATTAACAAATTTATCATCACTAATTTGTTTTTTAAAACTAATAAGATATTGTTTTTTCAAAAAATCAGTTGAAGTATGATAATTTTTAACTTCTGTTTGAACAAGGTCAGAAATAGCCTCTGGGTTTAAATTACTGAAATGATTCTTATTTGTTTTAAAAAAATTCATAATAAAAGCTTTTGATTCATTATCATCAAACATTGCTATTAATTCATGTTCTAATTGTTGATAATTTAAATTAACTCTGTTTTTTAAATTAGATAACCGTTGTTTTGTTTCATCTTCAATTACTTTTATTTTCAAAACTTCAATTTTTTGTTGAATTTCTGCTAAACGAAGGGTTTTTTGTTCCAAGAAAAAATTAACTCTTTTTGCCAATTCTAATTCAACATGTTCAACTTTACTAAATTCTTTAACTAACGGGTTATCCTCTAAATCAGTTAAAATTTGATCTAACTCAACTAAATATTGTTCAATTTGTTGACAATTTAACCCACTAGCATCAATTTCTTGTAATTGTTGTAATAATAATTTTAAATTATCTTTAACAAAATTAATATTTAAATTTAATCGTTCAATCTTTTTTTGGTAATTATACATTACTTGTTCAACACTCATACTCATTTATATTAACACCTCTTCTAATTCAAGTTTTATTTTTTTTAAAGCATCTCGATTTTTATTATCATTGTGTTCATTTCTTGATTTCTCACAATATAAATATAATGTTAATTCTTGATAAAGTTGCATAATTTGTTTATATTTATTTTTATCAAACACATCTTTTAAAACAAATAATTTTTCATTAATATGTTGTACAAATTGATGTTTTGTTTTTAAAAGCGGAGTAATTTTTTCTTCCATTAAATTCATTAAATATAATGCTGCCTTATCAAAAGAACATAAATTAAGATATTCCTGAAATTTGCTTTCAGAATTAAACATATTTTTAAATTTAATTACCTTATATTTTATTTCTAATTGTGACAAAGAATAAAGTAATTGAATTATCAATTCATTACTATTGTTAATATTCTTGCAACGTTCTTTAATAATCTCAACTTTATCTCATATTTCTTGTCAATGCCGTTGTAATCCACTTGTTTCTCGCTTTTTCATTTCTTTACAATACTTAATATATTCTTCAGCATAACTATATAAATTAATTAATAAAGTACTATTTTTTTCTAAAGTTGTAGTTGTTATTGCATCAAATAATTCACGATGTAAATCATTATTATTGATTGCAAAAAGAAATTTATCCAAAATTGCAAAAAGATTTTGATTTCAAATTTTTTCAATAATTGATGAATCTGCAATATTAGTTAATGCTAATAATTGGTTTAAAGAAACATCGTTTTTGTCATAAAGTTCTTGCAACATATTTAAAACTTCTTTATTTGATAATAAAGTATTATTAGTTAACACTTGATAAGCTTTAATAATATTTTTTTGCAATTTTGCTTGTTGTTTCATGAGGGCAATTAAAGTTTTATGCATTTTATTAAAATAATTTGGTTTTAAATTTAAATTACTTAAAATTTGTTCAGATTGATATAAAACATTAATTTTATTATTAAAATCATTTATGGTCATACTTTTCAATATATTATCAAAAGTTTCTTCATTATTATTTAAAATATCAATTAAATAACAGTAAATAAAAACATTTTCAATTTGATTATTATGAATTATTTCATAAATATTTGCCTGTTGACGATTTATTAAATTTTTTAATTCCTCTAAAATTTTATTAAATAACATCTGACTATACTTCGGAAGAAATTTTTGTGCTGTTATAATATTACGGTTTAGCATAATAAGTTCTGTTGGTTGTAATATGTAAAGTTCAGTCTCATTTTTATCATTGATGAATAAAGTTAAAAAATTATCATTAATTGTTAAAATCGCACTAGTTAAATAAAAAATTGGAATTGAACCAGTTAAATCATGCATTGTAGTTGTCTGCTCAGCATTAACAAAAATAATACAACTAATATTATTATAATAATATTTATTATCTAAGACTGCTTTTGGTTTAACACTTGCTGCATTAATAATTATAATTCTCGGATTTATTAATGTAGAAGTAATATAACGCGGATCTTGCTGATAATCACTTTCTAATATATTTGTTGCTACTTTTTGAAGATTTAAATTAAAATTATCCCTTAAAGTTTTAGCCATTTCGGTTAAAAAATAATCAACAATTTTTGTTTTTAAATTAACATTATCTTCAATAATTTGTTGCAATTGGTGGTCATTAATAATTTGAATTTTAATATCTTTAAAAGTGGTTAGGGACAATATAACTTCTTTTTCTTCATAAGCCTCAATCAATAAATTGTTAATTTGATTAGCATTATAGTAGATTTCTTGCCTCTTATTAGTGCGAATTGAAGTAAATGTGGTATCAGCATTAAAAATATTATTTTTATTAATATTTAACTTGTACTTTTCTAACAAATGAAATAAATCTTCGCCATTAATAATTGGTTCTTGTTCTGGAACAATAATTAAATCATTGCTATTTTTTTCTAATAAAGATAATTGTTCATTATTTATATATTTTTCGCCCGAAAAAATATTAAAATCAAAATTAATAACTGCTTCACGATTACTATTTTTACTTAATAAATAGCCCTGTTCTAATGCCGTTAACGCTTCTTTTGAAATGTAAAAAATTCCAATTGGTCGATCAATTCAATCCTGTTCAGCAGAACTATTTGCTAAATAATTTAATGATGTTTGCTTATTAATTTCAATAATATTTTCTTTTTCAATTAAGTCCTTTAGACATTCTGCATAAATTTTAAAATTAAAAATTTGTAATTCATTCTGTAAAATATCAGATAATAATTTTTCTTTATTAGGGTAATTAGTAATAGCATTTAAAATTACATACTGAAAAAAAGCTAGTTTTTTTGGTGTTTGATAGCTAACTATTGTTTTTAATTTTTTCCAATTTTTATAAACTTTTACCATTCCTAATTTCATGTTTTTACCTCGAATTCTTATTATAATAAATCTTTTGCACTTCAAACAAGACCATAACTATCAATAATTCGTAAAATTTCATAATATGCTTTAATTGTTTTTGTAATATTTGGATTAGCAATTGTTGGAATTTCAACATCAATATTAGTAAAAAAACTAACTGCTCCAATAATAATTAACATATTTTTTGCTCTTGAAAATGCAACATTTAACCGTTCGTATTTCTTAATAAATTCTTTATTAGCATTTAATTGCTTACGAGGATTGCGAACTGTATTAACAATAACAATTTCGGTTTCTCGTCCTTGATAATCATCAACTGTTGAAACTTCTACTTTAATATTTTTAAATTTTAAACTTTTAATAGCTCTTCGTAATTTTTTAACATGTAGACTATAAAAACTAATAACTGCAACTTTAGGTTGTTTTTTTAATTTAACTGTTAAATTATTATATCCTGCTTCAATTAATTCTAATGTTTTTATTGTTAAATTAACTTCTAATCAATTAAAAAGACTCGCACTACCACTTTCACCTTGTTCATAAACAAAATTCATATTAGTTTTATCTTTTGATGAATCAATTCAATAAATTGCTTTATTACTATCAAAAATTTTTAGACCATCTTTATTTTCAACAGTAATATAATGTTGTTTTTCATTATTTTGATTAGTTTTATCACCTAACTGCAACTGATTTTCATAAAAAACATTTACAATTCGCATAATATCTTCATGACTACGATATTGATTAATTAGAATTTCTTTTACTGAATCATCACATTTTGAGATAATTTTTTTAAATAATGAATTAGTTACTAATTCTAAAAAATCATTATAACTATAATTTTGGTCATAAATTTCATTAATTAACGCAACATCTTCTTCTTGATATGGCATAAGTGGTGGCAATTGCCGATAATCACCAACTAAAATAACAGTTTTACCATATACTAATGGCATAAAAATTTCCATTGGTGTTAACTTACTTACTTCATCAATAATAACAACATCAAAAGCAAATTTTTTAATATCAATATCAGAAATATTATAATCCCGTAAAACTTTATTTTTACTTTGTGCATATGATTGGTTTGAAGTCGCAGTCATTGCAACAACATTGACACTTTCTTGTAAAAATTGATTAGCATTATTAATTGTATCTCGTTCCATCGCCGGTGTGAAATGATTAGTTTCAATATTCTCTTGTGTTAAAAAATCTGATATCTGATAATTTTTATTTAAAAAGGTAATCATATTATTTACAAAATTAAACTTTGTTGCTTTTTCTTGGAGAAAAAAATTAAGGTCCTGTTCAATTTTATTAATTTCTTTATCAATTTCATTAATTGTTCCACTAATATCTTTTACTACTAAATTTAAATTAAAAATTGCATTAATACTATTAACAATGTTTTCAACTTCAACTTTTAGAGCATTAATTTTATGATTTAATGTTCCAATTTCAATTTCTAAATAAGAAATTTCTTGCTCATATTTATCTTCATTAATTTCACTAATTTTGTTTTGATTAATAACACTTTGTTCTTCATATTGCTGTAATAATTGTTCAAGGTCATTTTTAAATGCTTCTTGCTCCTTTTGAAACACAATATTTTCTTGTTTTAATGTAACTTGATTCTTTAATTCTAAAATTTCATTTTGAACAGCAGTTAATTGTTCCATTCAATCATCATCACGTAAGTCTTGACTAACTTGTTTTAATGTTGCTAATTCTATCTCCTTATCCTTTAACAACCTATTATCAGTAGTAATTGTTAATAGTTTTTTGTATGTTTCTGTTAATGAATATGAATCATCAATTTGAAATCCAATTTTTTTTTGCAACAACTCCCCAAAATGTTTATTAAATAATCCGACAAGATCCGGAGTTGAAGTAACTATTCCAGCTCAATTAATATTAACTAAGAAATCTAATAGATTACGAATATTATTAATATCAATTGTTAATTTTCGATTATCATCTAAATATTGCAATTTTTTATTAATGATTGTTTCTCGCTCAGTAACTAATGTATTTAACTTTTGAGTATAATGATTGTAATCATTAATTTCTTTTTCTAACATTTTAGCATTTGCTTTTAATTTTTGTAGTTCATATTTTTGATTTTCATAATCACTTCCAATTCCATCTCATTTTGTTAAATATTGTCGTGATAAATGAGCATAAATAAAACGATAATTATTAAAAATTAATTTATCTGGATTAAAATCATTAAAACGATTTTTTTTACGAACTTCATCACTTGTTAAGCGTAAAGGAATCAATAAAGGTGTTTTAAATAATCTTGTTAAAACATTGTCAATTGCAGTATGATTTTGTGAAGAAATTAAAACTTTCTTTCCTAATTTAGCATATTGATAAACTAATTCAGCAATAAATTCAGTTTTCCCTGTCCCCGGTGGACCTTGCAGTAAAAAAATATCTTGTGAGTTTAAGGCTTTTGTTATTGCTTTCTGCTGATTTCCATTTAAATTATTTGAAGCAAAAATTAATTGTTCTTCCATAATTAAGTTAGATTGTGTCTTTAATTTAATATCTTCAATATTAAAGATATAATTAATTAAATAAGGATTTGCAACATCATTTTTGCTAATTTTATCTAAAATAACATTACTACGTCGAAGTAAAGTTGAGTCCCCTTTTCCAATATAAGTTAAATAACCATAAGAAGGTATCATTTTATTTAATTCATTAAATGATATTTCATCCTCATTTTTTATTTCATAAAAGCAATTAACAATTTGATAATGCTCTAATTGATTAATAGTTACTTTAATTGTTTCATGGTCAATATCACTTTCTTGCATAATATTATTTTCAAGCATATATATTTTGATTAATTCTTTTTTAAAATCATAGATATCTTTTTGCTGCATTTTTTTTTCAGAAATATTAATCCCTAAATCATAAATATCTGCTCCATCTTGAACATAACTTTCACTAAAATTAAAAGAAAATAGTGTTAATGGAAAATATTTTTGATATTTACGATTAATTTGTAAATTAGCAAGACTTAAATTGTTTAATTTCTTTAATATTGAATATTTATCTAAATTATCCAACAATAGCTCTAATTCTACAATAATTATTTCTTCAAATAAATGACTAATTGTTAAATTTTTATTAGTAAAAGTTTTTTTATCAACATATCAAAAATTATGGGATAAAAATCTTACATCATGAAATTTTTCACCAATTGGAACTGTTTTTGGAATTTTAATATATTCTGTTAATTTCCGGTTTAAATATAAACAAGAATTATTACGCTTATATTCTAAGTTTTGTTCTTGAAAGCGTAAATATTGTAACCATCGTTTTTTTTCTTCAGCAAAAGATGAAGTCAAAAATTTCATATTTGCCATAACATTTGAATCAAAAATAGTTCGTAATTTTGCTTCATCAATCCAAAAATTATCAGCAATTTCAAGCACTACTCCAGTAGCTAACGTTTCAAATTCTTGTTTTCTCTTTTCCATTGCTGTTAAAAAAATATTTTTAACATTAACAATGCCAATTTCCGGATCAATATCGCCTAAGATTGTTAATGATGAGTTTGAATCGAACATTTGATCTAGCAAAGTAATTGATTTAAAACGAATTAAAATATCATAAAGCTTCTTTTCTGATCCTTTTTTATCTTTTTTAATTTTTGCCTGATCATTAATTAAACAAACAAAAAAATCAGCAATACAAATATTATGTTTTAAAAAAGTATCTAGGCTTTGAAATGTTGTAATATTTTTTAACCGAAGGTTTTTAACATCATCATCAGTAAATTTACTTTTTGGATTTGTTAAAAAATACAAATTTAACAATAAATTCTTATTATTATATTTATCACCCTGAATTGTAAATTCTGTCAATGTCATTTGTTCATCCTCTTATCTACATAATAATTATACTAAACTTATATTAGATAACAAATTAAACTAAACAAATTAAAAAAGTACATTGTAGATTGCACCCCAAAAAGTAAGTATTAGTAAAAAAGGTTTATAAACTTTTATTTATTATATCCTTTTCTTTGCGGCTTGAATATCATTTATTTCATTTTTTAACATCATTAATATATTCATCATGCGATAAGTAAATATTGTTATGAATTGTTGCTTTTTTTAATAAAGAATAAAAACTTTCAATAACAATATTATCAGCACAATGATAATTTTTACCCATAGAAATTCTAATTCCATTAGATATACATTTATT
>NZ_RCOO01000235.1:0-1504 GCF_003987485.1 Spiroplasma endosymbiont of Megaselia nigra | reverse complement strand
GATACTATTTTTTGTTTATTTAATTGTAAAAGTCATGGAGCTTTTTTAATAATTCATACCTAACTTTATAATAGTTTAAATCTTTTTTTCCAAATGGTTATTTTGGACCTTTTGGTGTATTTAAAATTCCTTTTTTAAAATTTCTTTGTCATGAATCAAGTGTTTTTATATTTACTTTATATTTTTGTGCAATATAAGTAAGCGATGTTTGTTCAATTTCTTTTACTGTATTTTTTCGAAATTATGCAGTATATGTTTTAAATTTTTGTTCTTTTCTTGCCATATAAAAATGCACCTCCTCTAAAAGTTTAGTAAAGTTCTTTTTTAATTTTACTTACTTTTTGGGGTGCAGTCTTGTTTGTCAAGAAAAAGCACAAGAATGATTTGATAATAATAAAGATATTGATAAAGATCTTTATAAATTGCAATATCGTTATGATAGCATGGTGAATTTATCTGTTACAAATAATAAATTTTATAATATTAATACAAAAGCATTAGAATTAGACCAAAATGGTATGACCATTAAATTAAATTATTTGCATGGTGATGAAACTATGTTTAAACCAGCTGATAAATATTGGGCTCAATTGCAAGTTAATAGTGGTTTTACAGAAAATATTTTTAAATTAATGCTTGCTATTGGTAATCATAGTCCAACAGAAGTTATTAAAACTTTAGAATATTTAATAGAAAACATTCCTCGGTTTTGATCAACATATAAACAAAATTTTTTAGTTGGACAAGTGTTATATACATTTACCCAAATTAAAACTGCTTTGGTTCATTCTGCCTTACCAGAGATATTAGGTACTTCAATGTTCTGAGCTTTTGCGCAATGAGATGAATCAACTAATACATATTATTTAACTGGTCGTGATTTTAGCAATTATTTAGAAAAAATTTTATTAATTATTGGTCCTAATACTTCAATTGGAAAAGTAATCTTAGACTATGTTGAAAAAAATCATCCACAATATTATGAAATTGTTAAAAAAATATTGGAAGTAATTGAAAGCGAAGGGAAACAATTTATTGATGGCTTTGTTCGTGAGATTTTTCCCAATTTGGATGAACATATAACTTGACCAAAATATAGTGCAAGAGCACAACAAGTAATTCGTGATTGAGCAAATTTAAATTCATCAATTTTTCAAGTTCCAGTTCATATTCAAGGTTACCAATATGGGGAATATGGAATTGGTTTAGGTGAATTTTTTATAGCGATTGCAATGTGAGTTGGTGTTTTAATGCAAACATTTATTTTTGACCGTACTTGTCGAACAAAACGAGCTCGTTGATATAAACACTATTTTTCAAAATTGTTACTAATGTTAATTACAACAGTACTTCAAACCACAATTCTTGCACTTTCATTAGCGGCATTGGGTAAGTGTAGCAGTTTATTTAATATCATTATAACATCAATAAAATAAATGTTCAATATAATTTATTTTAAAAAAATTTAGTAGTTTTGTCTTAAATTTATTAATTTTGACACACC
>NZ_RCOO01000234.1:0-1533 GCF_003987485.1 Spiroplasma endosymbiont of Megaselia nigra | reverse complement strand
TTATTTACCATTTGAAATATTTAGAGAACAAGGTAATGATAAAGTTGGTGCTATCTTTGGAGCAAATGCAACTAGTTTAGGTTTTACAACTTTATTAACAGATAAATGTAAGGGTACTGTTTTAAATAAAGATGGTAAACCAACAGAAGAATTAGTTTATTCAACTTATAATTTAAAACAATTAAATCCTAAAACTAATCGAGTTTATTTAATTAATGAACAAACCAAAGCTGTAGATGCACAAACACCAGCTAGTGATAGTGAAAAAGATAATGATTTAGAGTTTTTACAAACACCAGATGGTACAAATTGTAGTTATATAATTGATATGTTTTCAATTCAAGCATTATATAAAGGTAATTTTGAAATTATCTTTTATGCTGATAATCCATATACAAATAATGAAGAAGATTATTTAAGATTATCAGTATGGAGTTTTCGTGGTAAAACAAAAAGCGTATTAAATAATTATTTACGCGATATGACAACGAATTATAAAACTAGCTTCTTATTACCACACGACTATGAAATACCAACATTTAATTACCCTGAATATGTATTACCGCCAGTTCCATATAACTATAAACCTTATACCAAAGATATTATGCCTACTGATGTAGTACTACCATTAATAACTAAAATTACAGCACCAGCACAATGTAAAAAAGGAATTGAACCAGTTAATTTATTTTCTGATGAATTTAATGAAGGTTATTATGAAATTGAAATTGATTTAAAGCAAATTGACCCAACAATTCAAAGTATTAGTAAATTTCAAGATGCTTATAAAACTATTGAAATAAGTAATCTAGGTAATTTACAAGTTGAATGTGCAAAACCTAATATAGAAAATTTTATTCCTAATAGAGATATTAATTTATCTGGTGGTCGTAATGCTTGTTATGCTAATTTTGGTTTGTTATCTAAAATAATTTTAAAAGAGAGTGGTTATTCACAAACTGATAAAATTAATTTTGACAATACAATAACTTTATATACTAAAAATATAACTAATAATATTCAAACAGTTGCCACTGGTTATACTAGTGGTTTATCAAGTGATAATTATAAAAATAGTTATATAACTGAAAAAGGTAAAAGTAGTGGAGATATTAAATTTTTACTTCAAATAACAAAATTATCTAATAGTGATAATGATAAAATTAAAGAAACATATTTACAAGCATATTATACAAATGATTTAAAATTAAAAATTAGATTTTCAAAATTAATATTTACTCAATTATTTCTGCGTAATAATAATTCTAATTTTCTATTTTTTTATTCTGGTAATGATAAAAATATTATACTGGATGTTTCTAATCCAAATGTATTGGGTATTAGAAATAAAAGTGATAACCCTGTTAAAATAACTATTAAACCAAATTAAAAAGAAAAAGAGATTTTACATATACAATGTTTCTTTTAACTGATAATATGAAATAAAAAACCTTTCTAGGTTATTATTAAATATATAAAGTTAGGAGAAACATTTTTTATATGGCAAAGGGTAAAACTAAAGGGTCAAAAGAC
>NZ_RCOO01000233.1:0-1534 GCF_003987485.1 Spiroplasma endosymbiont of Megaselia nigra | reverse complement strand
TAATTTAATTTATAATGCTATTTTAAAAACTAGTTTATGAATGGATATATTATCAGGTGGGACAATTTCCGATAAAATTAATAAAAAAGATTTATTTCCCTGAGTAAAAAAAGATAATACTGGGTTAATTGAGTATGCTAAATGATTAAGTTATATTCAAT
The DNA here is from genome assembly GCF_003987485.1 of Spiroplasma endosymbiont of Megaselia nigra. Classification (NCBI taxonomy): domain Bacteria; kingdom Bacillati; phylum Mycoplasmatota; class Mollicutes; order Entomoplasmatales; family Spiroplasmataceae; genus Spiroplasma; species Spiroplasma endosymbiont of Megaselia nigra. The sequence continues at coordinate 1,373 of NZ_RCOO01000233.1, read as the reverse complement.
CTGCTTGTTTATTAGCAGTTATTAATTGATATTTACCAAAAGGAGTTAATGATTTAACTGGTAGTGCATCATTTTCACAGGGTGGTGTTGCTTATTCACAAACTAATGATCCTGAGGCAAATGAAAATATTACTCGTGATGTTAAAAATGCTTTAAAATTAGCAGGTGAAATAATTGATATTATATCTAGTAAAACAGTATCTAGACCTTATAATTATAGTTTAGATAATTATGCTCATTCATGAGAAGAAGAATATAAACATATTAGTAAAAAAACTTTTTATCCAACATTATTATTTTGATTAAAAGAAAGATTCCAAACAGATAATTCAATTAATATAACTTATCCAACTATTAATGATTTTTCTAAAATTGATTATAACGAATATATCAAACTGATTGTTCCATTTGATAATGATACTATCTATTATGAAAATAATATTTGAAAGGCAAAACAAAGTGGTGAAATTCCATCAGATGTTATTAAAGATAGTGATTTAGATAAAAATTATATTGATAAAGAAAATGGTAAATATATTGTAAAAACATCAAAAAAACTAGATTTATTTATATCTGGATTTAATGCAGCAATAGAAGGTATAAACAGAATACTTGATTTAAAACAAGATAAATTAATAGGTGGAACAAACATTAAAACTATTAATAGTAATTCATTATTAGGTAGTGGTGATATATCTATTGATACTAGTAATGATTGAGAAGTTTTTAATACTAGTGATTTTAAACCTAATGATACTCATTATATTTTACCAATTACTCCTAATAGAATATATAAATATAAAGTTGAATTAGGATATTTAAAAGAAAATAAAACTATTTATAAAAGTTCATTAATTTTTAGTGAAAAAAACTTTGATAAAAATTATGATGTAGTAATTGGAAATACCTTTCAATTTTCAGGTTTACTTATTTTTACAATATCTATTAGTTTAAGAAAAGGTTATGAAAATGCTGTTATTAATTTATTAAATCAAAATGGTATTAAATATGAAATGCAAACATTAAGTATTGAAAGAAAAAAAGTAAGTTAGAAAGGAGTTTAATTAATGAAACAAGATAAAACGACTTGATTAAAAGGTGCATTACCTTGAAATTGATTTAAAAAAAACCCTATTCCGACTTATAATTGAACTCATAAAGATATTAGAGAATGAGAAAGAAAATATAAAATTCGTAGTTGAGTTGTTGGTTTTTATACAATATTATTTTTATTACTTAATGGTTGATTAGAATATGGAATGATTAATGCAATAAAAGATAATATTAATTGATATAATTATGGTCAATATTGAGGTAATGGAATTGCTATTTTACTAACACCTTTATTTACACACGGAATTCAAGGTATATTT
>NZ_RCOO01000232.1:0-1550 GCF_003987485.1 Spiroplasma endosymbiont of Megaselia nigra | reverse complement strand
GACAATTGCTAAAGTATTAAAAATGCAAGAACAATTTAAAAATAACTTTAATAAAGATAAATTGTTAAATACGCTAGAAGATAGTGCGGTTACTAGTTTATTGGGTAATGGACTAGTATTTCAAGCATATAAACAACTTAGAACAAAACAAGATTTAAACAAAATAATTAAAACAAAAACATTACTAAATAGTAAAAAATTTATATTAAATAAAATATATTCTAAAAAAAGTAAATGATAAGGAGATGATTAAATGTTAAATGAATTATGACAAAATGTTACTTTGGAAAATTATAATAATTTTAATCCAATGACAGGTAAAATTACACAAGTTCCAGTTCGTTATAATAAGTTCTTTAAAGGTGATGTAGAATTATGATTTAAAACATTTGCTTTAAGAGCTCAAAATATGATTAATTCTTACTTAAACTATCCTTTTATAAAATTAAAATTTGAAACATTTAAAGACCCTTTATTAAAGAAAATTTGTATTAATATGGTGTTTATTACGATTGAGCATTGAACATTTAACCGAATTCCAATTGAGTTTTTTACTTCGGCAAATATGAGTGTTGGTGATATTAATTATTCTTCACAAAATGACCCGATAGCAACATGACAAGGTCTATTGCCTACCTATGCAAAATCATTGGCTAATTTAACAACTTTAAAAAAAATGTTTCGTACTTTTCAGGAAGAAGGTATTGATTTAACGATGATAGATTTAGAAGCATATTATACACAATTAGAAGTTGACTCTCTATTAGATAAAATTGTTATAGAAAAAATTAAAGATGATAAAATCACAAAATTAAAAGAAGAAATTGTAGAGGAAATAAAAAATCAAGTTTCATACGATTTTATCAATAATTTAAAAGAAGCATTCAATTGAGAAGTTGTTGATACAAGTAATTTTGTATCAAATTCATCAAGTACGTATCAAATAAAAAATTATGATATTAATAATTATATTTATAATATAAGTATTTCAGACCAAGAAAATAGTGCTATAAATCTAACTTTTACAACTTTTAAAAATCATCCTGTATATGAATTTTTTGTACCAGATATTATAATTTTAAGACCCAATGGTCGTATTGAATCAAATAAAAAACTATTTTTTATACATGTTGAAAGAAAAAAGTAAGCTAGAAAGGAGATGTTATTATGCCAAAAGTAGAATTTAAAGATGTAATTATGTTTTTGAAAATCTTTGGAGTTTCATCATTGTTTTTTATTGCAGGAATTATTATTTGTTTTATAGGGCCAACTAAATTAGGAATTGGTTGACCTGCATATGTAATTATTGGTGCAATGCTTAATGGTTTTGGGGTTGTTGTTTTAATTATTGAAACAATTAGATTTATCAAAACTCATAACAAACAACAAAAAAAAGATAGTATTGAAGATGTTATTAAAAAAGAAGATACAAAATAAAGAGGTGATATAAATGGGATTGTTACCAGCCAAAAAGAAGTTAAAGAAAAGCTATGATATTGATAGTTACTATCTTAATTTAGCATCAACGATTACTAATCGTAAAAATGTTA
>NZ_RCOO01000026.1:0-10940 GCF_003987485.1 Spiroplasma endosymbiont of Megaselia nigra | reverse complement strand
GCGATGTTTGTTCAATTTCTTTTACTGTATTTTTTCGAAATTCTGCAGTATATGTTTTAAATTTTTGTTCTTTTCCTGCCATTAAAAAATGCACCTCCTCTAAAAGTTTAGTAAAGTTCTTTTTTAATTTTACTTACTTTTTGGGGTGCAGTCTTTTTACCTCTCTTTTTTTATTCTTGTTCGATTAACAAGTCAGCACAAACTCTTTTTTACGGAAAAAGATTAAACCTATGCTTTTAATTATATACCAATAGTTCACAAATACAATATATTTTGTATATAAATACTAAACAAATAAAATAAAAAAAATGCCTAAGGTTACCCGCATTTACAATGCGATTAGGTCATCCGGATACCCGAAACCGTAATTACTTAGGACTTACATATTTATTTTATCTTTTATAAAGCCATTTGTCTAATATAAATTATATTAATATATATAAATAAAATAAAAATATATTATATATAATAATATTATAAATCATAATAAAAAATACTCAGACAACTTGCTGGGTATTTTTTTAATTAATCATTGTTAAAATTGCATTAAAAATAATAAATAAATGATTATAAATAATTTGGTGGGTATACATTTTGCGCCGATCATTAATAATAATCGGTGTTTTTGTTGTTAAATTAGTTTCTATAATCGGTGAATTTTCTTTTAAAATAAATTTAATATTATCTAACGGTAAAGTTTTATCATTATGTTTTAAAACATTAAATAAATAAGTTTGATCTGTATCGATAATAATTCAAATTACAAGATCATCATCTCTTAATCGTTCTAAAAATTTTTTAGCAATAAATTCATGTGTTGTTACACTTACATCAAAACCAATTCCTAACAATTGATGATAAAAATTAATTAATAAATCTAAATGTGTATGTTCACCAATCAAATAAATTTTTTTTGTTGTTTTTAGCATTGTTTTTAATTCTAAAATTGATGATAAATTTTCATTTAATAATTTTGTCATCATTGCACTATGGTTTGATACTAAATCATTAACAGTATTTTTTGATGGATTAAGACGATAAAACTGATTAAGTTTTTTTAAATTATCTAATTCATAGCGAAAAAAAATATAAAATTCTTTTCATCCTGTAAAACCTAAACTTTTACAAAACTTTGTCACCGATGAAAAACTTGTATGTGATGTTTCTGCAACATCATTAATGATAAAATTTTCATTTGATACTTTAGCAAAATTTAAAATAGTTTGTGCAATAATACCATTAACAGTATCATAATTACGATTAATAATTTCCTTTAACTTCTCAAGAATATTAGTTTTTAATTGCATATTACCCACCTATTCATTCCATGGTTTAATCTCTTCAGATTTCAATTAGATTTTAATAAAATTTAGATAACAATGGAATGAAAAAAATTTGAGAGTTTAATGAAAATATTTTCCTAATCTACCTCATCGGTACGGTCTTTTACTACTTCCTCAATTTTTGCTAGCACAGTAAATAATTCTTCAAATTCAAACTTTTCAATTTAGTTACATACATGTTGGACATTATTTAAATCCATTTTAACCTCCTTTCAAGCAAAAAATTACCATCCTAAGTTAACTTTTCCTTGCAAATATAAAACTTTGTTGTTAAACAAAGTTTTATATTACTTTAACATTAAAATCATATTGTTTCATAACTTCTGGTCTGTCCGTTACTAAATATGAAACATCTTTAACGTCATAAAATTTAAAAAACCTAAGTTTATCAAATTTTGTACTATCAGCTAATAAAATTTTAACTTGAACCCGTGCTAAGGCTGCTAATTCAACCCGTGCTTCTTCTTCATTATTTTTGAAAACAGCGCCAGTTTTATCAATTGTATTTGCTGAAAAAATAACTTTTGAAAATTGAATTAATGATAAACTTTCCTCACAAAACGAACCATAAAAAGCTTGTGATTTTTCTCGTAATTTGCCTCCAAATAAGACATTATATTGAACATTAGGATTATCTTTTGCCAATTGTAAAATTCGAAATGAATTAGTGACAATTTTTATTGGTTTATCAATTAAAGTAACAAAAATTTCACAAGTTGATCCTGCTCCGACAAAAATAACATCATTTTTTTCTAACAAATTTGTTAACTTTTTTCCGATAATCATTTTTTTATCAAAATTAATACTACTTGTTCGAACATTAATATTACATGTTTTATTATGAACTCCTAAAAAATTAATACCACCATAATACATTGTAATAATTCCTTCATTTTCAAGTTCTTTTAAATCACGGCGCGCAGTTGTTGCTGAAATATTATATTTTCGAACATATTCAAGAACATGATTCATTTCGTGAAAAAGTTTTTGACACAAATATGCTAATAATAAATCTTTTCGTTGGACTCGATGGATAATTCTCTACTCCTTTCATTGTTTAATTCTGTACTTAATTATTATACCGAAAAAAAGTTATTTACCAAAATGTTCCAAAAATTTTCTTAAATTTTCAATAAGTTTTTTATTATGCAATAATTGATATAATTCAGCATCACTTGATTTTTGAATTGCACCAATACTTTCAAAATGGTGATTTAATAATTTAATTCGTTGTTTTCCAAACCCCGGGATTGTTTCTAGAATACTTGTTGTCAAAGCTTTTGTTTGCCGGCGGCGAAAACTAGTAATTGCAAAATTATGAACATCATCTTGAATTCTTGTTAAAAATAAAAATAAACGGCTACTTTTATCCAAATATACTTTCTCTTTTTTTAAATTAAGTAAATGGTCAGTTTTATGATGATCATTTTTAACTAAACCAATCACGGGAATTGATAAATCTAATTTTGCTATTTCTTTTAAACAAGAATTAACTTGTTGAATCCCACCATCCATAATAATTAAATTAGGAAGGGCTTGTTCTTCTTGAATAATCTTTTGATAACGACGAGCAACAACCGCCGCAATACGGTGCGTATCATCTTGATATGAAATTTCTAAATTATACTTACGATAATCATTTCGTGATGAACGACCATTTTTATAAACAATAACCCCACCAGTCACAAACTCATTATTAATATTAGCAATATCAATCATTTCAATTAAATATGGTAATTCTGATAAACCCAAAAGCATTTGTAACTCTTTTAAAACTTCAGCATTATTTAATTCTCGTTGGGCAGTTGTCTGGTATTGGACATAAGATTCATAACTATTTTCAGTCGCTAATTTCATAATTGTTTTTTCAATTGGTGTTTTAGGATGAAAAACACGATTATCAAATAACAAGTTTAATTCTGGTAATGTAATTGCCTCGTTAACAATTATTTTTGTGGGTAAAATATTTTTTTGATAAATATTTTGCAAGTATAAGCGGTATAATTCTTGGTAATCTTCAGCAAAATCAAGATGATAATATTCATAATCTTTATAGCTTAATTTTCCAGCACGATAAAATAAAGTTGTTAACACTAAATGCTCAGTAGTTTGATATAAACTAATCACATCTAAATCATCATTTTGATTTAACATTTCAACTGTTTGTGATGATAAAGTTCAATCTAAGTTTCGAATTAAAACTTTTAATTTATGTGCTTCTTCAAATTGTAAGTTATCTGCGGCTTGAAACATTCGTTTCTCTAGTAGTTTTTTTGTTTCAGTAAAATTACCTTTAAAAAAATTATGAACTTTTTTAATCATTTTTGTATAATACTCCGAAGGAACTGATTTAAAACAAGCACCTGAACATTGATTAATATGATAATAAAGGCAAGGTTTTCCAAGATTTCCTTTACAACGACGTAAAGGATATAATCGTTCTAAGACTTTAATAATTTCCCGCGCATGACTCCCTTCTGGGAATGGTCCATAATAGCGAGCATATTTTTGATGAACATTACGAACATACAAATATTGAGGGTCTTTTTCTTTTGTAATTACAATATAAGGATAATGTTTATCATCATTTAACAAAATATTGTATTTTGGTTTGTACTGCTTAATTAAATTATGTTCTAAAATTAGTGCTTCTTTTTCATTTTTCGTAATAATTGTTTCTAAACGAACTATTTCTTGAACTAAGCGGGTTGTTTTATAATTATACACTTTGTTAAAATAAGAACTAACACGACTTCGTAAGTTTTTTGCCTTTCCAACATATAATACTTGATGATAATTATTGTAAAATAAATAGCACCCTGGTTTAGTTGGTAAAATATCAACCTGCTCTTTTAACGATAATTTTTCTGACATTTTTCATTCTTCCCCTTATGTTTGTTAATATTTTATGCTTAATTAAAACAATTAGCAACTCATCATAAAAAATCCAAGATAAGAAAACGGACTTAATATTAAAATAAAAAACTACTTTTCTGAAAAGTAGTTTTGTTAATTTTTTAACGCTTGTTTTGATTTTTCTACTAACACTTTAAATTCACTTGGATTATGAATTGCTAATTCTGATAACATCTTACGATTTACTTCAATGTTAGTTTTATTTAAACCATTCATAAATTGTGAATACGACATATCATGTTCACGTACTGCAGCATTAATTCTTTGGATTCATAATGAACGAAAATCTCTTTTACGTTGCTTACGATCACGAAAAGCATACGCTCATGATTTCATTACTTGTTCTTTTGCTTTTTTGTAATGCGTTGATTTTGTTCCAAAATATCCTTTTGCTTCTTTAATAATTTTTTTACGACGTTTTCTTGTTGTTGGTCCGCCTTTAACTCTTGCCATTTGTTAATACTCCCTTCTCTTTCTTTATCCTTGTAATAGTTGTTTTAATCGACTCTGATCAGTTTGGTCCATTAAACCAGCTTTACGTAAATGACGTTTTTGTTTTGTTGTTTTATTTTGGGCTAAATGTGAAGTATATGCATGCGCAATCTTTCATTTTCCTGTTCCTGTTATTTTAACTCTTTTTGCTAAAGATTTTTTCGTTTTCATTTTTGGCATAAATTTTCCTCCTTGTCTTTTCTTTTAAAAGTTAATTTAATTAATTATTTTTTTGGTACAACATACATATCTAAAAACAAGCCATTTAACTGGGGTTCTTTTTCAATCTTTGCCAAATCTTCAATATAACTAAAAAATTTATCTAATGTTTCTTTGCCATATTCAGGTCTTGCAACTTCTCGACCACGAAACTTTAAAGAAATTTTAACACGGTTTCCATCAGTTAGAAATTCACGCACTTTTTTTGCCTTAAATTCCAAATCATGTTCACCAATTCCTGTTCGTAAACGCATCTCTTTATTTTCAGTTACATATTGATTTTTCTTATTTTCTTTTTCTTTTTTCTTTTGTTCGTATTTATATTTTCCATAATCAACCAATTTTGCTACCGGTGGATTTGAAGCAGCTGATACTAACAATAAATCTAAACCTTTTTCTTCAGCAAAACGAACTGCTTCATTTCGCCCTAAAGGACCAACTTTATTACCATCATCTAAAATAATTAAAACTTCACGTGCTCTAATATCATAATTTACTTGCTCGATATTTTTATTGTTTTTAGTGGGTTGATTCATCCAATACCTCCATTTTAATTAATTAAAAAAACGCTCAAAAGTAGCGCTTTCATTAACAAGAATTATCTTCTTAAATGATTAAAATATAATCATTAAAAACTTTAATTTTATCTTGTAAAACCTATTAACCACACTAAAGGGCATAGGTGAGCATTAGCTACTTTAACATTTTTCAATATTAATTATATGATGTTTTTTTAATTTAGTCAATAATATTAATAAGATATTTTAAATTAACTTACTAATCCAAATCATTGTATTCTTCTACTCTAATTGTTGCTGAAACTCTTTTAAAATTTGTTGTTCTGCTTTTGACAACAAACCATTAGTTGTTACTAAACTATCAAAATTAGTTAATGTATATAAAGGAACTTGTAAACTTTCAAAAGCAATAGTAGCTTTTTTTAATTGATAACTAAAAATTGCTAATACCGCAACAACTTCCAAACCAGCTGCTTGTAAAGTTTTCACAACTTCAATAACTGACCCACCGGTAGAAATTAAGTCTTCAGTGACGACAATCTTCTGCCCCTTTTCATAGACTCCTTCAATTTGATTTTGTTTTCCGTGACCTTTCTTACTACTACGAACATACCCAAATGGTAATTGTAATAAATGGCCTAATAGAGCAGCATGGGGAATTCCTGCTGTTACTGTTCCAAAAATATTATCAATTTTATCTTGTCCGAAATTAGTATTAATAAGTTCAGCAAACCTTTCAGCAATTGTTCACCGCAAGTGAGGATAACCCATCGTTAACCGATTATCAATATAAATTGGTGCTTTAATTCCCGATGCTCAAGTAAACAATTCAGTAATATTAATACTAATTGCTTTAATTCTAATTAATTCCGTAATAATTTTTTTCATCTTCATTCGTCCTTTCTAATCTGCTAATGTTGTTATAATTTGTTGATAAACGGCTACCGGATCAGCAGCGCTTGTAATTGCACGACCAATTACTAAATAATCATCTCCTAATTCTTTTGCAAGAACTGGTGTTGCCACCCGTTTTTGATCAGTTTGTTTAGTTACTAATTGAATTCCAGGGGTAATTGTTTGTAACGATGGAAACTGTGTTTTAATCATCTTTGCTTCTCAAGGGGAACAAATCACACCATAAAAGTGATTACCTACTGCTAATTTTGCTAAATTTTGTACTAATCGCTCCGTTGTTAATGTTGAAGATAAAAATAAAGTTTGAAGATCATCATTATCAAGACTAGTTAATACTGTTACACCTAATAATTTAATTGAAGTATCTTGCACAACCTGATGCGCTAATTCTAATGTTTTTTCACCACTTGTTAAATGAATTGTAACAAAGTCAACTTGATATTGTTTTAATGCTTGTAAAGCCTTTTCAACTGTAATTGGAATATCATTTAATTTTAAATCAAGAAAAACAATATGACCGTGCTGTTTTAATTTATTAATAATTTCAAAACCAACAGCATAAATTAATTCCATCCCAACTTTTAAAAATAATGATTGTGGTGGAAACTTGTTTAAAAAAGTTCATAATTGTTCTTCTGTATTAAAATCACACGCAATAAATATTTTTGGCATAATTATTTCTCCTTCTGGTGCGCGATTCCCACAATATCGCTTAAATGTTGTAAATTTTGTTCTTCACAATATGCTAACAAATCTCTTTTAATCTCTAAAACAAGGTTTGGATTAGTAAATAAACTAGTACCAATTGCAACAATACTTGCTCCAGCCATTAAAAATTCAAGAACATCATTGGCAGAACTAACTCCCCCCCATGCCAATAATTAGGATTTTAACTACCTTAGCAACTTCATAAACCATCCGAATTGCGATTGGTTTAATACAAGGTCCACTTAACCCTCCTATAATGTTACCTAAGGCCGGTTTTTTCGTTTTAAAATTAATCTGCATTGCAGGAATAGTATTAATTAGACTAATTGCATCTGCTCTTTCTTCTTGACAAATAATCGCAAATTGCTTAATATCACTAACTGATGGTGATAATTTCACAATTAATTTCTTTTTTGTTAAAACACGGCGAACTCTTTTAACTACTTGTCGTGTTACCACCGGATCAGTTCCAAATAAAATACCGCCTTCTTTAACATTTGGGCAAGAAATATTTAATTCAACAAAAGCAATTGCATCAATTTCATTAATAGCAGTGGCTAATATTTCGTATTCTTCAATTGTTTTTCCATTTAAGTTTACAATAATTGGAATTTGAAACGCAGCAAAGGTGGGCACAATCTTCGCTGTAAAATAATCTAACCCTGGGTTTTCTAAACCAATAGAATTAATTAATCCCGCTGTAACTTCAGCTAACCGCGGTGCACTATTGCCTAACCGTGGCTCTAAAGTAATTCCTTTTGTTGTTAGCATTCCCAACTCATTAACAGCAAAAAAGTCTTGGTAACATTCACCATAACCAAATGTCCCACTTGCTGTTGTTAAAGGACAATTTAAGGTATATCCTAAAAATTTTTTTTAACATAATAATTTTTACCCTACCTGCTTTTAATATTCAACAATAATGATTGGTCCATCTGTACAAATTTTTTTATTAACCCCATTAATTGTTTTTGTACATCCCATACATGCCCCAACACCACAAGCCATATGACTTTCATATGAAATTTGTGTTGCAATTTGTTGCGTTTTAGCTAACCCATTAATTTTTGTCAAAACAATATCTGGCCCACAAGCAATAATTACTTTGGGTTTTTATTTTGTTAAATATTGTTCTAAGGCTGTGACAATATTTTGTTGGTGACCAACTGAACCATCATCAGTATTTAACAAAAAATTATTATTATTTTGAAATAAAGTTACGACATTTAAAGCATCCTTCGTTCGTCCCCCAAAAATAACATAATATTTTTTTTGTTTTTTAATTAATTCATCAATTAATGCTTTTATTGGAGCAATTCCAATTCCACCTGCAACAATTAAAATGTCATCTATTGTCTGCGTAACTTGAAAACCCTGACCATGTTGACCTTGGATTTGAACAACTTGACCAATTTTTCATTGATTAGCCATATACCATGTTCCTAATCCCTTACACTGATAATAAATGCTAATTGTTTCAGCAACCGGATTAATGTCAAAAAAACTAAATGGTCGTTTTAAGAAAAACTGTTGTTGTGGTTCAACTAGAACAAACTGACCTGGGCAAGCAATTTTACTAAGCTGTGGAGCTTTAAATGTTGCTAGTCATAAATCAGAACCCAATTGTTGATTTGCCAATAAAATAGTTGATTCAATAATTTGTTTTGTCATAGTTATTCCTCCTTTAAATGATAAATTCGACCTTGATAAACATTAATAATTGGTCATCCTGTTAAATTTTCTCCCAAAAATGGTGTATTTATTGATTTTGATTGTAATAGCTCTGGGGTTACAACTTTGTTTAGTGATAAATAAATCACTGTAAAATTGGCATAATTATTAACCTCTAATTGGACATTATGATGTTTAATTAATTGCTGTGGTTTAACTGTTAAAGCATTAATAATAGTTGACAATGCCACTTGCTGTGAAATCACTAACTTTGTATATAATAATGGAAATGTTAATTGTAACCCTATAATTCCCATTGCACTATTTGCAAACTCACCTTTCTCACTTGTCTGATGTGGAGCATGATAAGTTGCAATAACATCAATTATGCCATCATTTAAAGCTTCAATTAAACTTAATTGATCGTTAATGTTATTTAAGGGTGGATTCATTAGATAATTCCCATCATTTGTTGTAATATCATCAACTGATAATGTTAAATGGTGCGGCGTTACTTCACAAGTTAAAAAGGGATTATTTTTTTTCCTTCGCGAATTAGAGCAATACTTTTAGCCGTGGAAACATGACATAAATGATAAGGTAATTGTTGTTTATTAACAATTTTTAAATCATTATGCAATGGTTCCGATTCATAGTTATCATCAACACCAATTAAACCAAACTTTTGCGCAATTTGGTGCTGTAAAACAACTGTTTGTTTATTCATATTTTGCCGATTATCAACATGCAACGAAATAAGTTTTTGATTTGCTTGCTCATATTTCAAAGCCTTAATTAATAAAGTTTGATTTGCTAAATAAGCTCCATCATCACTAAAACCAATAACATCATCACTAATTGCTGCAAAATCAACCAATTCTTGACCAGCTAATTGTTTTGTAATTGCCCAAAAAAATTGAACATTAATTGGTAATTTTGCTGCTTTAACTAACAATGGTCTTAAAACATCAATATTATCAATTGCTGGCTTTGTGTTGGCTATCACACATACCGTCTGATAACCTCCATACAAACCGCTAATTGCACCTGTTATTAAATCTTCTTTTGCTGTTTGACCTGGTTCACGAAAATGAGCATGTAAATCAATAAAACTAGAAACAATAATACAATTTGGTGACAACTTAATTTATGTTACTAAAATACTTGAACCAATGTGAATAATTTTATTTCCTTCAATCGTAATATTAGTTTGTTTAAAACCAATTGGTAAATAAACATAAGTGTTAGTAAATGTATAAATCATCTTAATTATCCGCTAAAATATTATTTAATAATGCCATTCGTATAAAAACTCCATTTGCCATTTGCGCAAATATTTTTGCTTGTTAACATTCAACAACATCATCATCAATTTCAATACCACGGTTAAAAGGAGCTGGATGCATAATAATTGCGGTTGGCTTCATTGTTGCAACTAATTCAGATGTTAACTTATAATTTCGTAAGTAATCTAAATGATATTTTTCATCAGCATGAAATCGTTTAAACTGGTAACGTAGTAACATTACAACATCCATTTTTGGCAAAGTTGTTTTAAAATCAACAGTTTTTACACCAGGTAATTGTAATTCATTAATTCTTGTTGTATACACATTCATTTCTAATTTTTGCATAATTTTAATATTAGTTTTTGCAACTCGTGAATATTTAATATCGCCAACAATGATAATATTTAATCCTTTAAATTCACCAAAATGTTCTTTAATTGTCAACAAATCTAATAAACTTTGGGTTGGATGATTTCCTGACCCATCACCACCATTTAAGATTGGGATTTTAATTTTATCAGCAAGCTGGTGATAATAATTATTTTCCGGATGACGAATAACGAGTGCATCAACTCCTAATGCTTCAAATGTTTTAACTGTATTAGACTGCACCCATTTTAGTAAGTACTAATAAAAAGTATTTACTATTTTTTTTATTATATCTTTTTCTTTACGATTTGAATATCATGTATTTCATTTTATAACATCTTGTATATATTCTTCATGTGAATTATATATTTTATTATGGATTGTAGCTTTCTTAAGTAATGAATGAAAACTTTCTATAACAATATTATCTGCACAGTGGTATTTTTTACCCATTGAAATTATAATACCGTTAGAGACACATTTATAGTGATAAATAGCGG
>NZ_RCOO01000231.1:0-1561 GCF_003987485.1 Spiroplasma endosymbiont of Megaselia nigra | reverse complement strand
AACCTGTTACATCAAGCAATAATTTTAATGAATATTTAGCACGATTTTCTTTTATAAAAGATACTATTTTTTGTTTATTTAATTGTAAAAGTCATGGAGATTTTTTAATAATTCATACCTAACTTTATAATAGTTTAAATCTTTTTTTCCAAATGGTTCTTTTGGACCTTTTGGTGTATTTAAAATTCCTTTTTTAAAATTTCTTTGTCATGAATCAAGTGTTTTTATATTTACTTTATATTTTTGTGCAATATAAGTAAGCGATGTTTGTTCAATTTCTTTTACTGTATTTTTTCGAAATTCTGCATTATATGTTTTAAATTTTTGTTCTTTTCCTGCCATTAAAAAATGCACCTCCTCTAAAAGTTTAGTAAAGTTCTTTTTTAATTTTACTTACTTTTTGGGGTGCAGTCTTATTAATAAATATTACAATGGAATAAAAAATGTTATTTAATTAAATAACATTTTTTTAAATTTATTAATTTCTTATTAATTTTTTTTGTTAAATTAAATATATAGATATTGTGTTAGCCTAATTTATGATAAATAAAATTAATTGCTAGGGAAGTGGGAAAAATTAACAATGAAAAAAATATATACTTTCTGCATTATTGCAAGTTCTATTTTTGTTCAAAATCTAACCTTTAATAAAGTTCCTAATCATAGTCGTAATACTCCATTTAGTTTTAATGAAAAACAATATATTCAAACAAGAATTGAAGGAGTTGACAATATTTCTCGTAATGCAATTAAAATTTCTAATAATATAGTTTATTTTGGAACTTCACGGAGAATTTATTTTTTGCCTAATGATACAACAAAAGCAAAAAAAATTAATGGAATTGATGATAATGTTATTGATTTAACAGTTGATCAAAAAAATAATATTTATTATGTAAACGAAGATCATCAAGTATATATTTATGATGGTAATAATGGAACAATTGTTAAAATTGAGGGTTTAAATGATGAATTAGTTGATAATCATATTACTGTTCTTGCATTAGACAGTAATGATACTTTGTATTTAGGGACTTTTGCTGGAATTTATTATTTATTATCAGGGTCAACTAGAGTTGAAAAATTTATTTATGATAACAATGGTGATAATAAAGTTGCTAGAAAAGTTTTTGCTTTAGTGATTGACCACAACGATAATTTATATTTTACTACTGATGAAGCTAATTTTTTTCAATTCAAAAATTAAATAATGAGTATAGTTTAGCTGACGAACATAAACTTAATGAATTAATTTATGCGTTTGCTGTTGATAAAGAAAATAACATTTATTTTGGTAATTATGTGTATTCAAGTATTGAAAAAGAATTAAGAGAGATTGGTTTATTGGATAAAACAGCGTTATCTATTACTGTTGACAAAAATAATAATATTTATTATTCAACAGTACTTGCTGGGGTGTATTTTTTTAAAATGTAAATTGTACTATGAAGTGTAGCAGTTTATTTAATATCATTATAACATCAATAAAATAAATGTTCAATATAATTTATTTTAAAAAAATTTAGTAGTTTTGTCTTAAATTTATTAATTTTGACACACC
>NZ_RCOO01000230.1:0-1609 GCF_003987485.1 Spiroplasma endosymbiont of Megaselia nigra | reverse complement strand
GAATTATGATTTAAAACTTTTGCTTTAAGAGCCCAAAATATGATTAATTCTTACTTAAACTATCCATTTTCAAAATTAAAGTTTGAAACATTTAAAGACACGTTATTAAAGAAAATTTGTATTAATATGGTGTTTATTACGATTGAGCATTGAACATTTAATCGCATTCCAATTGAGTTTTTTACTTCAGCAAATATGAGTGTTGGTAATATTAATTATTCTTCACAAAATGACCATATGGCAACATGACAAGGTCTATTGCCTACTTATGCAAAATCATTGGCTAATTTAACAACTTTAAAGAAAATGTTTCGTACTTTTCAGGAAGAAGATATTGATTTAACGATGATAGATTTAGAAGCATATTATACCCAGTTAGAAGTTGATGCTTTAATAGAAAAAGAAAAAACCGAAATAATAGAAACTGATGACAAATTAGATAAAAAAATCGATAATTTATCAAATGAAACAAAAGAAAATTTAGATAAAAAACAAGATAAATTAACAAAAAATTCTAATCTAGAAATTGATTATATTACTTGTCAAAGATATGTTAGTTCTAAAGATATATATTTATTTGGTGATTTAAGTTTTCATAATGACCCAAAACCGGAAGATATACCAAGATTTACAAAAGCAGTCAGAACAGTACAAAATAATATTCAAGTACAAATTACAAAAACTATTAATGATAAGTCAACAGATGAAGAAGTACCAACTGCAAAATCAGTATATGAATATGGTAAAAATATAAAAACTAATGATTGATAAGTTGTTAATATTAGTGATTTTGTAAAAGGATCTACTACATATCAAATAAAAGATTTTGATATTGATAAATATAATTATAAAATAACAACATTTGTTTATAGTAATGCTGGTGATGTAAATAAATTTGGTGGTTGTATTGAAATAAATAAAAGTAATTTAGTTCCAGTCAAAAGTACATTTAATATATTTAATGGTGTTAATGGTGCAGTAATTTATTATACAAGAATAATAAATGGTTTTGTTGATGCTTATTCTGTTTCAAGTCCAAAATTAAGTTTAAAGATAAATTCAATTAAAATTTTTAGAAAAAAAATAAGTTAAAAAGGAGATATTTTTATGCCAAAAGTAGAAATTAAAGATGTAATTATGTTTTTGAAAATATTTGGAGTTTCATCATTGTTTTTTATTGCAGGAATTATTATTTGTTTTATAGGACCAACTAAATTAGGAATTGGTTGACCTGCATATGTAATTATTGGTGCAATGCTTAATGGTTTTGGGGTTATTGTTTTAATTATTGAAACAATTAGATTTATCAAAACTCATAACAAACAACAAAAACAAGATAGTATTGAAGATGTTATTAAAAAAGAAGATACAAAATAAAGAGGTGTTATAAATGGGATTGTTATCAGCAAAAAAGAAATTAAAAAAAGAATATGATATTGATTGCACAGTTTCAAATAACTGAGAATTATTTTTTTAATTTAAAATGCTTTTTAATTCAAATTGAATTGGAGGCATTTTTAATTTTAAAACCCTTCTATAATTATTATACTCAACAATATAATTATCTATCATATTTTTTAGCTCATTAAAATTTTTGTATTTTGTTATA
>NZ_RCOO01000229.1:0-1618 GCF_003987485.1 Spiroplasma endosymbiont of Megaselia nigra | reverse complement strand
TTACCATTCTTATTAATTTTATATTCGTTATATCAATTCTTATTAGTAAAGTCTTGCATTTTTAAAAAGTTATTAATTAATTTAGTATCTAATTGTTGATTAGTAAGTGGATTATAAATGCTAATTTCTAAATCTCGTGGATTTAAAAAATTAGCATTATCTTCACAAATTCTTTTTTCTAAAATTTCATTATGTTTTTGAACAGTAACATTTTTACGATTAGTAATCGTTGATGCTAAATTAAGATAATAACTATCAATATCATAATCTTTTTTTATTTTCTTTTTTGCTGGTAACAATCCCATTTATAACACCTCTTTATTTTTTATCTTCTTTTTTAATAACATCTTCAATACTATCTTGTTTTTGTTGTTTGTTATGAGTTTTGATAAATCTAATAGTTTCAATAATTAAAACAATAACCCCAAAACCATTAAGCATTGCACCAATAATTACATATGCAGGTCAACCAATTCCTAATTTAGTAGGTCCTATAAAACAAATAATAATTCCTGCAATAAAAAACAATGATGAAACTCCAAAGATTTTCAAAAACATAATTACATCTTTAATTTCTACTTTTGGCATAAAAACATCTCCCTTCTAAATTATTTCTTTTCTTTCTACAATTAAATCTAAAATATTTACAGAAATATTAGTATTTAAAAGTAATTGCAGCATTGTTGTTGATAGATATTGCACAATAAAATTAAAATAATCATTTGAATTTAGTACTATAATCGGTACAGAATAATTATCACTTTTATTTTTAATAGTCTCTATTCAATTACTTCAATTTTCTTTATTTAATTGTCCTGCTTTTATTCTCATTCTGTATATATATTTATTCAAATTAATATTTTCTAAAATATATCTAGCAGAACTATTGGAAATAAAAGTAGGTGTATCAACTACTTCTCAATTAACATTTTTTTCTTGTACTGCTCTGACTGCTTTGGTAAAGTTTTGCGCTGTTTCTGCAGTTATATTTTTAATTTCTAAATCATTCGTTGTAATATTAACTGATTTAATTTCTTTTTTGCTTTCAATGGTATTGTTTGCAATTAAGTTATTTAATTCTAAGTTTGTATTTTTATTAACAATATCTTGTTTTGTATTTATCTTACTCTCTAATTTTTTATAAGTTTCTATTCTTTCATCTTTTTCGTTATTTATTAAAGCGTCAACTTCTAACTGAGTATAATATGCTTCTAAATCTATCATTGTCAAATCAATATCTTCTTCTTGAAAAGTACGAAACATTTTCTTTAAAGTTGTTAAATTAGCCAATGATTTTGAATAAGTAGGCAATAGACCTTGTCATGTTGCCATAGGGTCATTTTGTGAAGAATAATTAATATCACCAACACTCATATTTGCCGAAGTAAAAAACTCAATTGGAATGCGGTTAAATGTTCAATGTTCAATCGTAATAAACACCATATTAATACAAATTTTCTTTAATAATGGGTCTTTAAATGTTTCAAACTTTAATTTTGAAAATGGATAATTCAAATATGAATTAATCATATTTTGGGCTCTTAAAGCAAATGTTTTAAATCATAATTCTACATCACCTTTAAAGAACTTATTATAACGAACTGGAACTTGTGTAATT
>NZ_RCOO01000025.1:0-11136 GCF_003987485.1 Spiroplasma endosymbiont of Megaselia nigra | reverse complement strand
TATATATATAATGTCAATAAGATCTTGATAAAATGTTTCAAGATAAGAAAAGGAGAAATACAAGTAATGAAAAAATTACTAGGTTTATTAAGTATATTAACAATTAGTGGAACTGCTGTACCAACAACAATTGCTAATGTTTCTTATCAAAAAATTAAAGATTTGTCTGAATTAAATTTAACAAGTTTAAACATAAGCAGAAATAAAAGAAATTCAGTAAATTCTAAACATATATTTAAAACTAATGGAGCTGACATTCCAACAGAACAACAAATCAAAGATAAACTAAAAGAATTAAATCCCCAAGTAAATATTTGTATTAGAAAATGAAGGTGATGTTTTTTTCCAAGATTTTAATGAAAATAAAACACCAGATAATCTGACAAATAAATTACTTACCTTATATCCATGAGTAATTATTACACCACATATAGGTTCTTATACTTATGAAGCTGTCAAAAATATGATTGAAACAACATATGAAAATTTAAAAGAAATTTTAACAAATGGTGAGTCAAAAAATAAAATATAAAACAAATTTTTAGAAAGTAGAGTTTTACCCTACTTTTTATTATTTAAAATAACTTTTAATAAAAAATAATAAAATAAATAAAATTATTATATAATTTATATTAGTAAAAAACTGTGATTTCTATTTATTTTTTATTTTATATTAATTAATAACACTTGTGGGGTGACAAAAAGAAAAGCGAGGTATGTTTTGTCATACAAAAAAATGGGCAGCAAATGATTTGTGATAAATGTCAGTTTAAATTTAAATCTTTTTATAGACAATGAAAATTAAATAATAATAACAATAAGTTATTTATTTTTCGTGTAGAAAAAAAATATCAAGCATTGAGCAAAAACATTGATTTAAGTGAATTAATCCCAGATTATGCTTTTGTTTGTAATTCAACTTGGTTTGCTATTTATAGTATTAAAAAAATTCAACGAATGAGAATTAATACAATAAAAAATTTAAATTTTAAACAAAATACTTTATTAATTGGATTTTATTGATATCGGATTTTTATTAACGGAATTATGCAAACTCGTTGATATAATCTTCCACGAGTATAATAATGTTTTTTAATTTTATAAAATAAAAAAATAAAATAGTTACTTAAATTTATTGTTTTTTTACATAAAATAATGTCTTATAACAAAAAGTCTAGTTAAAATGCAACAATTTTCCAGTTTTCGGTATATAATAAAAATAGTTTTAGTAGAAAGAGAAGTGAGGATTTTTTATTATGTCAAAAAAACTGCACGGGATAGGTGCTAGCAATGGAATTGCAATTGCCAAAGTTTTTAAATTAGAAGAACCAAAATATGAAATTTCGAATAATACGGTTTCTGATTCGGCAAAAGAAATTAAAATACTAGAAGCAGCAATGCAAAAGGCAAACACAGATATTGAAAAACTACAAAAGATTGCCTTAGAAAAATTAGGAGCGGAAAAAGCAGCAATTTTTGAAGCACATAAGGAAATTTTGCGTGATCCAGCAATGATTGATGAAGCAAAAAATATCGTTAAGAGTAATAACAATAATGCAGCATATGCAATTCATACTGTTGCTCAAAAGTTTATTACAATGTTTGCAAGTATGGATGATCCATATTTTAAAGAGCGTGCAGCTGATGTTAAAGATGTAACTGATCGTTTAATTAAGTATATTTTAAATGTTCCGGTCTTAGATTTAGCAACTATTAGTGAAGAAGTTATTATTGTTGCTGAAGATTTAACACCTTCACAAACAGCGCAGTTAAATCCTAAATTTGTGAAAGGATTTAGTTGTGATATGGGGGGGCGTACTAGTCATGCTGCAATTATGGCCCGTAGTCTAGAAATTCCAGCTGTCTTAGGATTAAAAGATATTACAAAACAAGCAAACCATCATGAAATAATTATGATTAATGGAACAACAGGAGAAGTTATCTTAAATCCAACATCGGTGGAGATTAAAACTTGGACAACAGAAAAAGAAAAATTTTTACAATTGCAACAAGAACTATTGGCATTTAAAGATAAACCAACAGTTTCAAAAGATGGATATCAAAAATTTGTTTTAGAAGGAAATATTGGAGCACCAAAAGATGTTCAAGGTGTTTTGGATAATGGTGGGCAAGGAATTGGATTATTTAGAAGTGAGTTCTTATATATGAATAATGACCATTTCCCAACTGAAGATGAGCAATATGAAGCTTATAAAGGTGTTTTGGAAGGAATGCAAGGGCGCCCAGTGATTATTCGAACATTGGATATTGGTGGTGATAAAAAATTATCATATTTTAAATTTCCAGAAGAAATGAACCCATTTTTAGGATATCGTGCGATTCGCCTTTGTTTAGATAAAACAGATGTTTTTCGAACACAATTACGTGCTTTATTACGTGCTAGTGTGCATGGGAAAGCTGGTATTATGTTTCCGATGATTGCGACAGTTGATGAATTTAAAACTGCAAAAAAAATTACCTTAGAAGAAAAAGCAATTTTACTTAAAGAAGGACATAAAGTTTCAGACAATATTGAAATTGGAATGATGATGGAAATTCCAGCAGCAGCAATGTTAGCTGATCAGTTTGCAAAACACTCTGATTTCTTTTCAATTGGAACTAATGATTTAATTCAATATACAATGGCATCTGATCGAATGAGCCAATTTGTGGCATATTTATACCAACCATATAATCCATCTGTTTTACGTTTAATTAAAACAATTATTGATGGTGCCCATAAAGAAGGAAAATGGGTTGGAATGTGTGGTGAAATGGCTGGAGAGGAACAAGCAATTCCGCTTTTAATGGGAATGAAATTAGATTACTTTTCAATGTCTGCCACAAGTATTTTAAATGCGCGTCGTATTATTAGCAAATTAGAAGTTTCGGCAATGGAACAATTAGTAACAGAAGCATTAGAATGCCAAACAGGTGATGAAGTTTTGGCTTTAGTTGAAAAAAGAACAAAAAATGCTTTAGAAGTCTAAAATTTTGATAAAATAACACTATATAGTGTTATTTTTTATTAAAATAGGTAGTTTAAATAATAAATCTAAATATGTATGCAATAATTGACCTTCCATTACCAGTTTTAATTGCTTTTGTTGTTATTTTTACGGCATTATCAATTATTAGTGGATTTTGATATTGAAGACAATGGTATAAAACACGCCATAATGCTAAAAATGATAATTTTGCGGTTAAACAGAAGGTAACAATTCGGGTTGCTTTTCAAAAAAATAAGTATTTAATTTTATTTTTATTATGTTTCTTTTGCTTAATTGGTTCTATTTTGGTTTTAGTTAAACAACTAGTTGGTTTCCCATTGTTTTAAAAATAGCACATAAATTTAATAATTTTATAGTATACTAAAGATAGATGACAAAGTTGTCTGCTTAATGAAAAAAGGAGAAGAAAAGATGGGATTATTTAGTAAAAAACCAAAAGAACTTGAAATAATTGCCCCTGTAGATGGTGAAGTTATTGCTTTAGATAAAGTTGAAGATGAAGTATTTTCACAAAAAATGTTAGGTGAGGGTTTAGCAATTAAACCAAGTGCTGGTAATTTTATTGCTCCAATTGCTGGGAAATTAATTACCGTTTTTCCGACAGGTCATGCTTATGGAATCAAAAGTAATAATGGTGTTGAAATGTTATTACACATCGGAATGGATACAGTTTCATTAAATGGAAAAGGATTCGATATTCAAGTAAAACAAGATGATAATGTTAAACAAGGGGATTTATTATGTAATGTTGATTTAGCAGTTTTAAAAGCTGAAAATGTACCAAGTTTAGATACGCCAATTGTTTTTACACCAGAAACAATGAGCGGTAATACAATTAATATTGTTAAAACAGGCAATGTTAAACAAGGAGAAATTATTGCTGTTATTAAATAGGAAATAATTTTAACTAATAAGTGATTTATAAAATGGAAATCACTTTTATTTTTGTTTATAAAGTATATTCTAGAGTGTTTTTGCTATAATTGTTAAGAAAGGAAGAAGGTCAAATGGTAAAAATAGTTTTAATTGCGATTGTTTTTTTCTTATATTATTACTGAGTCTTTTCTTCAACAGAGGCAATTTTAGCCGAATTTTTAAAAATTCGAACTAAAAATATTTATTTTGGGATGATTATGGGTTTTTTCTTTTATTTTGCTGTTATTTCTTTTTTGCTAATTCCATTAGAATTTATTCCTAATTTACGTTATATTATTTTAGTTTATTCATTATTATCAATTAATATTTTATATTCATTATTTTTGTTATTATTTATTCGTTATTGATTTAATATTAATTTATGAGATTGAAATCACGCCATTTTTTTTGTTGCATTTGGTGTTTTTATGGCATTATATTATGCTAAAAACTATTTTATTGTTCCTTCAGGTTCAAACATTACTAATAGTTATATTTTAAGTTTTTATTTTTTTTCTTCAGTTGATAATAATATTATTTTTAAATTAAATCCAAATGTTACGATTGCTAATGCTCAAGCTTTAGCAACATTATCTTGGTTTACAAATGTTTCAGTTTGATTTGTAATGACTGGAATTGATCCAAGTGATATTATTTGAAATTTATTAAATATTTTAGATGCAATGTTATTTGCTTCAATTTTTGTAACATTATTGAGTAATTTTGCTAATAAAAAAAGTAATCGTTTTTTAATTGGTACTTTATCACTCCTTGTTTTATATGCTTCAAAATTATTAATTTATTATTTTGGATATGATTCATGGCATCAACAGAATATGTTAACTGGTTTATTTTTTGTCACTTTTATTTTAATGACAATTTACACAAATGAAGAATACCGCAGTCGTAATATGCCTTGAATTATTGGTATTATTTTTGCAAGTTATATTACCTTTGAATGAGATGCATCGTATATTATGTTATTTATTATTTATGTTTCAACATGAATTAGTATGTTAAAATATAAAACTAATTTCTTAAAAGATATGGTTAAGTTTACTTTATTTTCAACATTATGTTTTATCTTTTACAACGCACAAATAAAAAATATTTTACTAATTTTTATTTTTTTAGGATTATTTTTGTTAATGATAATTTTATCATTTTTGTTATATCGCAATTATTCACGAGTACATGATATTGAAATAATGATGTACCTAGAGCAAAAAAAATTATTATTTGTTGTACCAATTATTTTTACTCTAATTTCAGTAGTCATTGTTTTAGCAATGGGGGAAAATAACTTAAATTTTTGAACATTAGAAACAATTGCATCAGCCTTATATGTGCAGTTAGAATTAGGGCTTTGAGAACCATGAACAAATATTGTCTTCTTATTTATTTCTTTTATCTTTTTAGGTTTAGCTTTAATTTGATTATTCCTTTTTGAACGAATTCCGAATTTTGTTGCAAAAACTCCAATTAATATGCTATCAATTTTAACAGTAACTTTCTTTAATCCGTTAGTTGGGCGTTTTTTAATTTTAATTTTTAATGAACAGGCTTTGTTAAACAATGCTACGGTTTTTATTTTTGCGTTATTAGTTGCCTTAAATATTAGTGTTTATGCATTGAAAATTAAACCGTTTAAAAAATGGCATTTTAAAAAACCACCAATCCCCCCCATCATAAAAAGAACCTAAAAATAATAAAATAAAGGAGGATATTATGACTTTTGAACAAGCAAAAAAACGTAGTTTAGTATTAAAAGAACAGTTAGAACAATGAAATTATGAATATTATGTGAATGATAACACTAGTGTCAGTGATCAAGAATATGATCGAGCAATGCAAGAATTAATTGTAATTGAACAACGATATAGTGAATTAATTACAATTGATTCTCCAACGCAACGTGTTTCTGGTCAAGTTAGCGAAAAGTTTAATAAATATGTTCATACAAGTCCAATGTTAAGTTTGGGAAACGCATTTAATTATGATGATTTAATTCATTTTGATGAACAAATTAAAGAATTGACTGGTTTGCCAGAGGTTGAATATACTTGTGAATTAAAAATTGATGGATTATCAATTTCATTAGTTTATGATAATCATCTTTTAGTGATGGGGGCAACTCGTGGAGATGGTCTTACTGGTGAAGATGTTACTATTAATATTAAACAAATTAAATCAATTCCGCTTCGAATTGACCAACCAACTTTAACTGTTCGGGGTGAAGTTTATTTATCAGTTGAAGAATTTAAGAAGATAAATGAGGAACGTGCGAAAAATGGCGAATCTGAATTTGCTAATCCTCGAAATGCAGCAGCAGGAACTTTACGGCAATTAGATTCAACAATTGTTGCAAAACGAAAGTTAAATGCATTTTTATATTATTATGTTAATGCTTTGCAGGATGGAATTCAATCACAGTACGAAGCGTTACAAAGATTAGAACAATTAAAATTTAAAACAAATCCTGAGTATCGTTATTGTTCAAATATTGCGACAGTGTGAGCATATATTCAAGAGTATGAACCAAAACGTCATCAATTAGGTTATGAAATTGATGGAATTGTGATTAAAGTTAATAACTTAAATTTATATAATCGCATAGGTTAT
This sequence comes from Spiroplasma endosymbiont of Megaselia nigra, assembly GCF_003987485.1. NCBI lineage: Bacteria > Bacillati > Mycoplasmatota > Mollicutes > Entomoplasmatales > Spiroplasmataceae > Spiroplasma > Spiroplasma endosymbiont of Megaselia nigra. The sequence continues at coordinate 4,588 of NZ_RCOO01000025.1, read as the reverse complement.
ACTGCTAAAAATCCAAAATGAGCAATAGCTTATAAATTTCCAGCAGAAGTTGTGGTTACAAAATTGCTTAATATTTTTCCTTCTGTTGGAAGAACAGGACGGATTACTTATAATGCTGTTCTTGAGCCAGTTCGTATTGCAGGAACAATTGTACGAGCAGCAACATTACATAATGCTGATTTTATTACTGAGCGTGATATTCGGATTGGTGATAATGTTCAAGTTAAAAAAGCGGGGGATATTATTCCGGAAGTAATTAATTATGTTGTAGCTTGTCGCCAAAAAAATGCTCAAAAATGACATGAGGCAACGCATTGTCCAGAATGTAATTCTTTATTAGAACGTGTTGAAGGTGAGGTTGACCAGTATTGTATTAATTCTGTTTGTCCTAAAAAAATTACTCGGGGGTTAAAACATTATTGTTCACGAAATGCGATGAATATTGAAGGAATTAGTGAAAAAATTATTGAACGATTATTTAAATTAAGATATTTAAAAAATTTTAGTGATTTATATCAATTAGAGCAATACCGAGCGGAAATTATTGAATTAGAAAATTTTGGTGAAAAATCATTTGAAAATATGATTGCTTCAATTAATAATTCAAAAAATAATTCCTTAGAGCGATTATTGTTTGCATTAGGAATTCGACATGTTGGTCAAAAAACAGCAAAATTATTAGCACGACAATTTAAAACAATTGCTAATTTAGCCGCTATGAATATTGAACAATTATCAATTATTAATGATATTGGTCCAATTGTAGCAGCTAGTGTTGTTGATTATTTTGCAATTCCAGATAATCAACAAGAACTTGCCTTACTACGCCAAAAGGGGGTTAAAATGGAGTATTATGCTACTAATCAGCATTTAGCACAGAAGTTTGAAAATTATCGGTTTGTGATTACCGGAGTTTTATCAAAACCACGAGAATATTTTAAAGAGTTAATTGAAAGTTATGGTGGGCAAATTTCTGAAAGTGTTAGTGCAAAAACCACCTATTTACTGGCGGGGGCTGATGCTGGTAATAAATTAGTAAAAGCACAAAAATTAAATGTTAAAATTATTAATGAAGAAGAATTTCGACAATTATTAAATAAGGAGGGATAAGATGGCACAAATTACAAAAGAAGTGTTACAAATGTTAGCACATGATATTATGCTAGATTTACAAGATGAGGAACTAACTAATTTAAGTCAAGAATTTGATGTTATTTTAAAACAAATGGATTTAGTACAAAAAATTGATACAACTAATGTTCATTCAATGCATTTTCCATTTGATTTAACAGTTGACTATTTGCGTGAAGATGATGAGATTGATGTTGCTCCGCAAGCTGAAATTTTAGCGGCAGCACCCAAAAAAATAGATGATTATATTGTAATTAATAGGGTGGTTAAATAGAATGGCAGCTTATTCAATCAAAGAATTACATCATCTTCTAGTTGATAAAAAAATTACTCCATCGCAAATAGTTAAGGATGCTTTTACTAATTTAGACAAATATCAGGTTTTAAATGCAACAGTGACAGAATTAAAAACAGAAGCCACAGCTTTGGCAGCTAAATTAGACCACCTTGTTGTTCCAAAAAATAATTATTTATTTGCCTTACCATATTTTGCAAAAGATAATTTTGCAACAAAAGAAATTAAGACAACGGCGAGTTCAAAAATTTTAGAAAATTTTATTCCAAATTATGAATCAACAGTAACTAATATTTTGAAAGAAAACAATAGTATTTTATTAGGAAAAGCAGCTTTGGATGAGTTAGGAATGGGTGGGCATGGTTTATATGCCTTAACAGGAGATGTTTTAAACCCCTGAGATTTAAGCCGGATTACTGGTGGCTCATCATCTGGCTCAGCAGCTTTAGTTGCGGCTGGTGTTGTTCCATTTGCATTAGGAACAGATACAGGTGATTCAGTACGAAAACCAGCAGGTTATTGTGGTGTTGTTGGTTTTAAACCAACTTATGGTTTAATTTCACGGTATGGTGTTTTTCCTTATGCGCCATCATTAGATACGGTTGGATATTTTACTCGAGATGTTGAAGACAGTGCAATTGTTTTTGATTATTTAGCACAAGAAGATCACAAGGATGCAACCTCATTAAAGAGTAAAGAACAAGGTTATTTTAAAAATTTATCATCAGAAAAAATCAAAGAACAAAAATTTGCTTATTTAAAAAATGCGCATGCGATTCTTCCAGATGAAATTAGAATTCATTTTGATCATTTATATGATGAATTAACAGCCCGCGGGATTAGTATTACAGCAATTGATTTTCCAGAAGATTTACTAAAAGCATTAATGCCAGTTTATATGGTGATTTCTTTTGCCGAAGCAGTAAGTAGTCATTCAATGTTGGATGGAATTAATTATGGAACACGAGTTGATGGGGACACTTATCAAGAAGTAATGATGAATTCACGAACTAATGGTTTTGGTCATGTTGTTAAACGTCGTTATGTTATTGGTTCGTACACTTTAACAAAAAATAACCAAACATTATTATTTTTAAAAGCAAAACGAGTACGACGTTTAATTGTCAATGCTTTAACTACTGTTTTTGCAAAATATGACTTTTTATTATTACCAGCTGCATCAACGATTGCTCCAAAAATTACTACTATTAAAGATCAAATTTTAACAGAGGCAGAACTAGAAAATTATGTTGATGATTTATTAGTATTAGGTAATTTAATGGGTAATCCATCATTAACTGTTCCACTTGCTTTTGTTGATAAAATACCAATTGGAATAAATGTTAATGCTGCTCCTTTTGCTGACCAAAAGGTCTTTAATGCTAGTTTATTAATTGAAGAGATTGTTGGAATTAAAAATAAAGTGGCACCAGAAAGGGGGAACAATCATGATTAATTTTGAGGTAGTAATTGGAATTGAAAATCATGTTGAATTAAAAACAAAGACAAAAATGTTTTCTTCTGGCGCAGTGAGTTATGGGGCTAAACCCAATAGTATGGTTAATCCAATGGATGTTGGGTATCCAGGAGTAATGCCAACAGTTAATAAAAAGGGAGTTGAGTTAGCGTTAATTGCTTGCCAAGCACTTAATTTGACAATTGATCCAGTCATTCAATTTGATCGTAAAAATTATTATTACCCCGATTTAGCAAAAGGTTTTCAAATTACGCAGCAATATTATCCAATTGGTCAAAATGGATATTTAACGATTATTGATGAGAATAATAAACCTTTTAAAGTAGAAATTGAACGTCTGCATATTGAAGAAGATACTGCTAAACAGTTGCATGAAGAAGACCAAACGTTATTAGATTATAATCGTGCTGGAATTGGTTTAATTGAAATTGTAACTCGCCCTGTATTACGGTCAGCGTTTCAAGTTCGTCAATATTTAGAAGCTTTACGTGAAATTTTAGTTTATACCAAAGTTAGTGATGCTAAAATGAATGAGGGTTCATTACGATGCGATGTTAACATTTCGTTACGTCCAATTGGTGTGAAAACATTTGGTGATAAGGTTGAATTAAAAAATATTAATTCAATTGCAAATGTTGAAAAGGCAATTGAATATGAAATTAAAAGACAAAGTGAACTTTTATTAATGGGAAAAAGAATTGAACAAGAAACACGCCGATTTGATGAAAAAACAAAAACAACGGTTTTAATGCGTCATAAAACTGATGCTATTGATTATAAATATTTTTCTGAACCAAATATTTTTCCAATTAAATTAGATCCAAATTGAATGACAAAAGTTCTTAAAAATATGCCAGAATTACCAGCTGTCAAACGTAAACGTTATTTATCAAAATTAAATTTAAAACCAGCTGATATTGAAATTATTTTACAAGATTATGCCTTAATGAATTTTTTTGAAGCAGCAATTAAGTTATCACCACATTATGAACTGATTGCTCATTATTTAATTGGTGATATTAGTGCTTATTTAAATCAAAAAGGATTAACAATAAGTGAAACAGCATTAACACCACAAAATTTAGTTGAAATGATTATGTTAATTAATCAAAATATAATTTCAAATAAACAAGCCAAAACAGTGTTACAATGAATTTTAAATGAAGATTGTGCTCCAACGAAAATTGTTGCTGAATTAGGATTAAAACAAATTAGTGACCCAGTTGAAATTAAAACAATTATTGAGCCAGTTTTTAATGCTAATATAACAATGCTAGAACAATATGAGCAACGACCAGAACGAGTAATTAAGTTTTTTATGGGTGAATTAATGAAATTAACAAAAGGACAAGTTGCCCCAGAAATTGGCCAACAAGTAGTTATTGAATTAATTACAGCAAAACAAGGGAAATAAAAAAGATGGTTACTTTAGAGTGCACCCCAAAAAGTAAGTATTAGTAAAAAAGGTTTATAAACTTTTATTTATTATATCCTTTTCTTTGCGGCTTGAATATCATTTATTTCATTTTTTAACATCATTAATATATTCATCATGCGATAAGTAAATATTGTTATGAATTTTTGCTTTTTTTAATAAAGAATGAAAACTTTCAATAACAATATTATCAGCACAATGATAATTTTTACCCATAGAAATTCTAATTCCATTAGATATACATTTATTA
>NZ_RCOO01000228.1:0-1648 GCF_003987485.1 Spiroplasma endosymbiont of Megaselia nigra | reverse complement strand
ATATGCTTCTAAATCTATCATTGTTAAATCAATACCTTCTTCTTGAAAAGTACGAAACATTTTCTTTAAAGTTGTTAAATTAGCCAATGATTTTGCATAGGTAGGCAATATTTTTATATTATTTTGTTTCAAATTTCGTAGGTGTTTATTTCTTGTTAAATGTAATTAGTACTTTGATTATTTATATAATATTTTGTTTTGGTATAGTACAGGAATAGTTTTGGAATTATATTGGAAGAAAAATGATAATTAAAACGGGTGTTCTATCAAATAGTAAAAACGATATGATAAAGACCATATCTTGGGTTTGTTTATTATTTGTCTTGCTACACTGTGGTTTTATGCAAGTTCTTATGCTTTGTTGATAGGGGAGTGAAGAACTCACTAGCGCATTAGTCTAAGTTGTCTAATTCCGCCAGTAACTGTTTGAGTTCTTCTTCTGTCATTTGTGGCTGGTCCCCCTTGTTTTTTTTATACAGAGTGTTATAATTATCAACAGAGGAATTATTTTCTCTATTGTGATTATTGGCGTGTGTAGCAGAATGTTTGGCTTTGATTGAGGCTTGAAATTCTGCTTTTTGTTTAGCCATTGCTTGTACTTCGGTTTGGTATTTTTTATCAACGTCAGCCAAAAATTCTTCGCGGTTTTTAAACTTACGAAGACGTGGTTCGATTTCTTGTCATTTTTCAAATTGACGGCGCAGCGTATTTAAGCGGTGGAATTTGTGCATATTGGTTTTAATCATTGCATCCCACCCAGTAGCCTTAATGCGTGTACCATCGGCACAATAAATATGATTTGTGCCAAAAACACGAACACCAACATTAAACCAATTAGGGTCTATTTTTGTGACGTGGATGTCTTTTTTTGCAACACTGATAAAGTTATCGCCAACACGAACCTTATTTGAAAGTGTTGTGTGTTTGTAGATATCTGATTTATGGACAAAAAAGTTACACATATGTTTTTGTTCATCTAACTGATTAAATACTTTAAATCGACCACCCGTTGGTAATTTAACAAAATGATAATTTAATTGCTCTGGTTGTTGTAATTGTTGCATAATAATATGCTCCTTTCTGCGGTTTTGAGCTAATTTAACCCCCCTTTATAAGCGTTGATATTTTCCAAAATGTATAATCTCCTATTCTTTTTGGTTATTTCAACGATAATATAGTCTTATATAGACTGATTGATTGTTATTTTGATATATTAAATAAAAAATAGGTAGATGACTTTTTATCACTCTACCTATACACAAAAATTAAAAAATGTTATAATTTAACCAAGAACCACCACAACTGTGCGGTTCAGGCAAATTATATATTAACCCTAATTAAGCGGTTTCGTTGACCCTTAATAGGTGTATAAAAGAATGACTGTCAGGTCATTTTTCTTTTTGTTTATTTAGTTGTCTTAATTCTATCACAAATGTGCGGACAAAATATTTTTTTATCACTCCTTTTGGATAAACAAATAAAAAGGGAAATAAAAGACTGCACCCCAAAAAGTAAGTAAAATTAAAAAAGAACTTTACTAAACTTTTAGAGGAGGTGCATTTTTTAATGGCAGGAAAAGAACAAAAATTTAAAACATATACTGCAGAATTTCGAAAAAATACAGTAAAAGAAATTGAACAAACATCGC
>NZ_RCOO01000227.1:0-1667 GCF_003987485.1 Spiroplasma endosymbiont of Megaselia nigra | reverse complement strand
GCGATGTTTGTTCAATTTCTTTTACTGTATTTTTTCGAAATTCTGCAGTATATGTTTTAAATTTTTGTTCTTTTCCTGCCATTAAAAAATGCACCTCCTCTAAAAGTTTAGTAAAGTTCTTTTTTAATTTTACTTACTTTTTGGGGTGCAGTCTTTTTACAATTAATAAAATGTTTCTTATGTTTATAGATTATAATGCAATTTACAAATATATAAAATAAATTAAAATCTTGCTTTTCTCGTTGAAAACTAGTAAAATAATAAATATATTATTAAAAAAGCCCAAAAATGGAAAATATAACAAACAACGAAACAATATTAAAACTAAATAATAATAAAATTTGAATATTAAAAAATAATATTAAAACTTTAACTAAAAGTTGACGATTTTTATTTAAAATAATAATTGGTCTTTTACCAATTATTTCAATTATTGTTTTTACTAGTGTTAGTTTATCATTGACATTATGGTCTAAACATCATGGAATATTTCCCAAAAGTTGGGTACCAAAGTATGAAACAAAATTAGCAGAGTTACAAAGTTGATCAGATATTAGTATTAGTTTTATGGTTATTTTTCGAAACCTAACCTTATATACCTCATATTCAACATTGCTTTTTTCTGCTTTCTTCCTTAATTCTGCGTTTAATACGTTAAAAGAAGGAAAGGGGCGATATGATAATAGTAAAGTAGGATTATTAACAATGGTAGTTATTTGCTTTACGTTATTCTTTTATAATCTTTCTTTACCAATTACTGGTGATTTTAAAAGTTGATTACCAATTCAATGAATGAGCATGTTTTTGCAACATTCTTTAATTCCTCTATTAGGTGTGATTTATTATTTTGTTTTTTATCAACATCATGATTTAAGTTATAACAAAATAACTATGTTACGTTGATGAGGTTATAGTTTAGCAACAATTTTAGGTTATTTCTTGGTGTTTACTATTTTTGGTTATATTTTAAAAGTAACTAATAGTTGAAAACCATGACCAGATATGTCATTCTTGGGTTATTTCCCATATGATTTTATGGAATTTACAAATCCGAAAGCTAGTTACACAAATGGTAAAGTTCCGATGGCTATACAAACAATTGTTGTTTACACAACCTTTGCCCTAATTATTAGTGGCTGTTATTTTGGATTCTATTTTGCACAAAATAAAATTAGTAGTAAACAAACAAACCAGTTACAAAAACAATTAAATTTAGCAAAATAAAAAGTAGTTTCAAACTACTTTTTACCTTTTTTATACTTTTTACTAGTTTATTTATTTTGATAATAAATGATGCTTATTAGGTAATGATTCTGAATTTGGCAGTGTTTCTTCCGTTGGATTATTGTCCTTTTTCAATAATTCTGGACGGCAATTTTTGTAACTTAATTTGACATGTTTTTTAACGGGGTCAAAATCAAGAACTTCTACTTCAACATTGTCACCAACATTAACAAATTCTCGAATATCTCGTACAAAGAAATCAGAAAATTCACTAATATGAATTAAAACAAGACTGCACCCCAAAAAGTAAGTAAAATTAAAAAAGAACTTTACTAAACTTTTAGAGGAGGTGCATTTTTTAATGGCAGGAAAAGAACAAAAATTTAAAACATATACTGCAGAATTTCGAAAAAATACAGTAAAAGAAATTGAACAAACATCGC
>NZ_RCOO01000226.1:0-1668 GCF_003987485.1 Spiroplasma endosymbiont of Megaselia nigra | reverse complement strand
CAAACAAATCCGATTGATGTTAAAATTAAAAATTCTTAATAGTACTAAAAAATAGTACTTTTTCGTTTGATAGATATGCCAATTGGAACATCTAAAACAGCCCTTATTTATGCTGTTAAAAAAAATCCAACTAGATTGTCAATCCAACAACAAGAAAAAAGTTTTGGTTTACAGTTATTAGAATTTTTAGGAATTCAAGTTTTAGCTCTTGGTTTATCAGTTTTAACTGGTGGTATTGCTTCGGCTGTTGGTCTTGGTGCGGGATTATCTAATTTTGCCGCAGCATTTATATCATTTGGAGTAGAAACAGCAACCGATTTTGCCGTAAATCAAATATACGATAAATTAACATCAGAAGTGACAACAAAAAGTACTGCCCTAAATTTGTTACCAGCAATTGGTGGAATTGGTAAATTAACGCGTGCTGCTCGCATAACTAGAATTTTAAAATTAGCAAAAGAAACTAAACTACTTGAAAAATTAGGTGTAATAACTGCTAATAATTTAGAAGATGTTGTAAGGCAAGTTACGGGTAAAAAAATTTTATCTGATAAATTAATATTTGATTTTACAAAACAGGCTAATAACGAAACTTTATTATATACAATTGGTAAATTAGCCCAAAATGATTTTTATAAAGGTTTTAAAGTTTCTAAATTAGAAACAATTAATAATTTATTAAAAATTGAGAAAAATATTCAAAAAATAAGCGCTAAATTAGTTCAAAAAATACCACGCGTAAATGAAAAAAATGCTAATAAATGATTGTCTGAATATGGATTAAATGTTGATAAAATAAGCAAAATTAATACTAATGAGTGATATAACATTATGACTAATCTTCATAAAAAAGGTGTTGGTAAAAACCTACTATTAAATGCTAATTTAATGCGTGGTAGCAAAGTATATAATAATAAATTATTAAATATTTTGCACCAAACACCAATTAAATTAAATAAAATTTTAAATCATTTAAACCCAAATTTTTATATTCAAAAAGTAACTAAAAAATTATTAGCCCCAATTGAAAAACAAATAATTGCTATTAAACAAAAAGTAATTAATAAAATTACTAATAAAACTAAAAAAATATTATCTAAATTTGAAACTAAGGCTATTAAAAAAGGCCAATTATTACCTTTTGCCTATGGTTCTGATGTTTTTTTAGCAGTAAAAATTGTTCCATTATCAGTTACGGGCGAAGTTGCTTTAACAATATATTATAAAAATACGCAATATGCCCCTATTGTCGTTATGACAACTTTAATCAAAGCAGAACAGTTTGTTTTGGCTTCTGAACCGTTTAAATTCTATATGAACAGTGAGTGGTTTATTGGTTGGGGATTTAAAAAAACAAGTTTGTTTAATTTAGTTTCTTTTGCCCCACTTGCTTATCAGCAAGTAGTAAAAGATAGTTTTAAAATATATCGGATAATTGCTAAGATATTAAAAATGCAAGAACAATTTAAAAATAACTTTAATAAAGATAAATTTTTAAATACGCTAGAAGATAGTGCAATTACTAGTTTATTGGGTAATGGACTAGTATTTCAAACATATAAACAACTCAGAACAAAACAAGATTTAAACAAAACAATTAAAACAAAAACATTACTAAATAGTAAAAAATTTATATTAAAGAAAATATATTCTAAAAAAAGTAAATGA
>NZ_RCOO01000225.1:0-1671 GCF_003987485.1 Spiroplasma endosymbiont of Megaselia nigra | reverse complement strand
TTATAAAATATGTAAAATACATTTTATATATTTTATAATTTTTAAAAACCACATTTTATAATGTTTTTATATCTGTAAAATACATTTTATTTGTAAAATTTGTAAAATAATATATAATAAAAAAAAGGAGTTAAATAACAATGCCAATTGAAAGTAAAAATAGTATAAAAAATAAAATATTAGAGCGGGTGGAAAATACTGCTGCTTATTCAAAAGAAAATTTAAAAAGAAACGAAAAAAGGAAAACAACAGATATGATACCCAATATGTATTGTGATAAAAAACTTGTGGAAGCATTTAGAAAGGAAGCACAAAACAAAAAATGATTATATACAACTCTTATGAATGAAATTCTTAAAGAGCGTTATGGAAAGGAAAATAATAACAATGAAGATGATTGGTTTTTGTAACAAAAAAGGTGGGGTTGGAAAAACGACATTATGCAAAAATGTCGCCTATAAATTTGCTTTGGAAAATAAAAAAGTTTTAGTAATTGATTTAGATAGTCAAGGTACTATAACATTAGAATTACAACAAGATAATACAGACATTAATAAAACAATGGCCAAAATAATTGCTTCGGTTGAAGATATAAGCATTGATAAAGTAATTCAAAAATCTAAGTATAAAAATATAGATATTATTGCTTCTAGTGAAAATGTCAGAAAATCAATATTTTTAATAAAAGATTTATATGAAGAAAAAGAAAAATATTTTATTGGTGATTTAATATATAAAATTAATAAGGATACACTGGATAGTTATGATTATGTTTTGATTGACTATCCGCCAACGGTAGATGAACTAAGTTTAAATTATTTATTAATTAGTGATTTAATTTTAATTCCAATAAATAGTGGTCTTGGTAGTTATAAGGGTATTGTTGATTTACAAAATACCTTAAATTATATTACTGGAATTGACAAAAGAGAAATGCCAATAATTAAACTAATTTTTAATAATATAAAAGATAATGAAAATACATCTAATATATTAGAATGATTAGCAGAAAAAAAATATACTGATTTTTTAATTTTAAACCATATTAAACATTCAGATACATTTATTAAAACTGAAAATGATTTAAGCAGTATTTGGGAGAACCCGTACTATTGGCGGCAAAAACAAGCATACGAAGAACTCATCAAAGAAATCAAATAAACAATGAAATTAGATGAAAATATTTGCATTCTTCTCCGCTGTGAAGAACTAAAATTGTTTGTTGATAAAATGGGTTGTTTTTGTGTAGAACATAGCAAAAGGTTTGTTGCTTTTTTGTCAAGATATGAGGTTGATAGTGAAGTAGATAATATGTTAGAAAATAATGAAGAATTCCAAAAAGAATTTTTCACTGATATGGTTTATGAATTTTGTTATGAAGAAATTGAAGAATGACACAAAATAAACAGACCCCCTATAGAAAAAAAGAAACCGAAAAAGAAAAAAGCAAAAAACAACAAAAAACGAAAGTAGATAAAATAACAATGAAAAAGTAGAAAACAAAGATACTAAAAATCATAATTTAATGATTGTTGATGTTGATTTACAAAAGTGTCAAAATTGTAGTTTTGTGGTTCAAAAAGTTGCTGATGAGTGATTTACAATCAATACGGGGAATAAAAACTGTGTTAAATAATAAATTATGTTATAATTTTTTTACCAAGATATTTT
>NZ_RCOO01000224.1:0-1683 GCF_003987485.1 Spiroplasma endosymbiont of Megaselia nigra | reverse complement strand
ATCATACGAACAAATGATATATATTAGAGAAATTAAATTAACGGAATTTATTATTAAGTTAATTAAATATGATAATGCTATTTTAAACAGTAGAACATTCAATATTAAAAATATTGATGAGTTAATTGTTGATGTTCGCTTACCAGTAAATGCTACTTTAAACAGACAATTAAAAAACAATGAAACTATTATTAATATACCTAATGAAGAAGGAGAACAAGAATAATGTTAAAACCATCAGAAAAAATGTTAGCACAATTAGCAGAAAATGATGAACCAATTGATTATTCAATTGATAGTATTCCTTTAGATTTTGCTAATCAATCACAACATAGCGACCCTGACTTAGAACAATTATTTACAGAAGACCGTGCAAGAACCTTATATATTTATAAAATTAATAATCTTGTTAAGACAAAGGAAAAACCAATCTTAAACTACTCTCAAAATAGCGTTAAAATCGGTTTTATTGATAAAGATGAATATATTAAAATAACTGGTTATGAAATTAGTGACTTTAATTTTAAATTACAAATTCAACAAAACACCACAGTACAAGATAATAGCACTAGTTATGTAATGATTGATGAAAAAGATATTTTAATTAATGACATTTCAAAACAAGACAAAGAATTTTTAGAAACATTATACTTAAAAATAGTATCTATTAATGAACCAATTAGTGAAGAAAATAAAAATGAATGTTATATCATTGAAGAATACAAACGCCCTTATTCACCTGATGGAATTAACATTATTAAATCTACGCATTTAGTTAAAATAACTGACTTTAAATGAAAAAATCAAAATAGCATTCATTTAGTATTACAAAAATCATTACCAGAAGATACGGTATTTACTGGAATTGAAATTAAATATCCTAAATCGATGTTATTTGGAAATATTAAATGTTGAGGCAATGTCAATGATGTTTATTCTTATCCATCATCAAATATTGAAAACGCTATTTTAGTACCTTTACTATCAATGCCCATTGAAACAAACCCTAATTTAAGAGTATTTCAATATTGATTTACCGAAAGTTTTTTACCATGAAGTATTGCTAAAAATTACATTCAAGGTGTTAATATTTTAGGTTTAATAAATGAAAATGGTTTAAATAAAGTTTTACTAAATTATTTAACATATCGTTATAATTATGATAGAAAATTTCAAGGAGCAAAATACGACGAAAAAGGCAATCCTACAAATAAAGCAGCAGAATTACGCCAAAAATTCGAAGGTCAAAAACCCGAAGATGTAATTGATGGTTTATTTGAAAACTGAAAATTAGATAATCCACCCCTTATTAATGATAAGACTGTCAAAAAATTTAAACAAATTATCTATATGTTATCAAATTATACATATAGTAAATACGCAATTAATAAAGGTTGTAATGATGATATTAAGTTATTTTCTCCATATTACTTTGAATTAATTTCTAATCCACGAGAACAAGAAACTGGGTATTGAGAATTTGAACATTGTAAAGTTAAATTAAATTCATTATATTTTAATTTTAGTGGTGGTTCCATTCCACCAATACCAATAAATTATTGAAAAGAAATTTATGAAAAGAACAAACCATTAAATGAAATTAATAATAAATATTATTTTGTAGTTTGGCGTAGTGATACAAGTAATAATTGAAGAATTATTAAATTTTTGAATGATACAAAT
>NZ_RCOO01000223.1:0-1687 GCF_003987485.1 Spiroplasma endosymbiont of Megaselia nigra | reverse complement strand
AAAGATAATGAATATGACGCTAAATTAGCACACGAAGATTATTTACAAAAACGACAAAAATGTTTTAAAAAATCATCATTATTGCTAAATATTTTAGAATGACTAGATGAAAAATATAACAAATTTCATGATTCACCAGAACAAATCTGTAAAAAATATGAAAAAGAGTTTGGTATTAAATTTCCAGTATGTTTTAAAACTTTATATAAATATATTCATTTGGGATTTTTAAATTTCAAGAAAGATAATTTGTATTTTCATGGTAGAAAATATAAAACAAAAAATAGAATTGATAACCGTGGAAAAATAAGAAATTTTAGAACTATTGAAGAAGCAAAACATGATAAATATGAATTTGGTTGATTTCAAATGGATACTATGGTTAGTAAAAACAATAGTGTTTGTTTAGTTTTAATCGAAGAATTAACCCAATTTAAAATCATTGAACCATTAAAAGAAAAAACAACAAAAGAAGTTATAAACGCAGTAGAACGAATTTTTTCTAACAGATTTTTTAAAGATAGATGCAAAGGAATAATAACAGATCAAGGCAAAGAATTTGCTGATTGAGAAAAAATTGAAAAAATAACAAATGCTAAAGTATATTTTTGTGATGCTGGAACTCCAACACAAAAACCCAAAGTTGAAAGAGCAATTCGTGATTTTAGACATTTATTTTCCAAAGGAATTGATTTAAGTATTTATTCAAGAAATTATTATCAAGAAGTTGCCAATATAATAAACTCTAAACTTAAAAAATCTTTACATTGACTATCTTCAAAAGAAGTTTTTATACAAATGTTTAATTTTTAATATAATTACCTATAAAAATTTTAATCATTTTATTTTTCAGTGTTCCAAAATTCATAAATTTAAAACAAAACTACTAAATTTTTTTAAAATAAATTATATTGAACATTTATTTTATTGATGTTATAATGAAATCAAATAAAGTGCTACACTTCATAGTACAATTTACAAAAATAAAAAAAAACTACTTTTGTAGTTAAAAATGGGGCGGCTGATGGGACTTGAACCCACGAATGCCGGAGCCACAATCCGGAGCGTTAACCTCTTCGCCACAACCGCCATATCTGATTATATAAATAACCTTATTTATTATAACTTAAAACAAAAAAATGTAAATAGAATTATTCCTACATCTTAAAAACATATTTTTTATAACATTAAAATAAATAAGATATTACTTTAAAAAGGATTATTATGTTAATAAATCTTATCATTAATTTTATATTATATAATATATTAGGTACAGCTATGTAGTACCCAAGGGAGTAAAAATAGAAAAAGAATAACAAAATGTATATAATTAAGAAAAATAAAATTTTAACTAAAGAATTAATAATTCGTAATGTTAAATTTCTTTGTTTTGCTAGTTACGTTCAAACTGAAACAGATGTTATTAACTTCTTAAAAAAGTATAAAGATAAAAAAGCAAACCATAATTAGAGTGCACCCCAAAAAGTAAGTATTAGTAAAAAAGGTTTATAAACTTTTATTTATTATATCCTTTTCTTTGCGGCTTGAATATCATTTATTTCATTTTTTAACATCATTAATATATTCATCATGCGATAAGTAAATATTGTTATGAATTGTTGCTTTTTTTAATAAAGAATGAAAACTTTCAATAACAATATTATCAGCACAATGATAATTTTTACCC
>NZ_RCOO01000222.1:0-1688 GCF_003987485.1 Spiroplasma endosymbiont of Megaselia nigra | reverse complement strand
TTTTAACATTACTCTTTCTTTAAAAGTAAAATGATGCTTTGTTTTATCCATTTTAAAAAATCCTTTCTTTTATATACAAAGTTAATTATATAGTTTTTTGAGGTTTTGGGCGAGCGGTTGATTTTCTTAAATTTTTGTGATAAAATGACTTACAAGTTAAAAAAAGTTTTGAGATTCTTTCAAACAAATTTGGGAACCTTTATAAAATTCTTCGCTTAACGCTTAGAATTTTTCCCAAGTATTTTGAAAAGCGCGGCAAAAATTTTTTTAAACTTTAAGTTATTTTTCACAAACTTATGAAAATCACCGCGAGCCCAGTTTAATACAATATAATCACAATAATAATCATTTAAATAATTTCCTTTCTAAAAAGATGATCAAAAGTGCTTGTATGTATATATATATATATATATAATGTCATAGATCTTGATAAAAAGTTTCAAGATAAGAAAGGAAATTATACAAAATGAAAAAACTTTTAAGTTTATTAAGTGTATTAACAATTAATGGAACTGCTGTACCAACAACAATTGCTGCTAGCCCATATCAAAAACAAATATATAGAGAAAATTTAAAAAGAAATAAAAGACAAAATAATAAACAAAATATTTTTGGAATTTCAGAACACGTTATTACAACAAGTGGTAAAATTTTATCATCTGGTGTTATTTTAAATAATAAAATATACTTTAGTTCTTATGGTGATAAAGTATATGAATATAACCCTACAACAGGAAAACAAAAAGTTGTTTTAATAACATCACGTTCTATTTCTTCTTCTGGTGTAGCTTTAAATAATAAATTATACTTTAGTTCTGATAATGGTAAAGTATATGAATATGATCCTGCAACAGAACAACAAAAAGTTGTAATTACAACAAGTGGTAAAATTTTATCATCTGGTGTTATTTTAAATAATAAAATATACTTTGGTTCAACAGATGGTAAAGTATATGAATATAACCCTACAACAGGAAAACAAAAAGTTGTAATCACAACAAATGGTAATATTAATTATTCGGGAGTGGTATTAAACGACAAATTATATATCGGCTCATATGATCATAATGTATATGAATATGATCCTGCAACAGAACAACAAAAAATTGTAATCACGACAGACCGTAAAGTTTTATTTTCTGGTGTTGTTTTAAATAATAAACTATATTTTATTATGTATGATACAATATATGAATATGATCCTGCAACAGAACAACAAAAAGTTGGATATATAACATTTGGCACCCCTTGCTCTTCTGGTGTTGTTTTAAATAATAAAATTTATTTTAGTTATGATAATAGTAATATATGTGAATTTGATATATTTCAATTAATTGAATCTAAATTTATTGATATTAGACATCAAATAAAAAGAGGGTTATATTTACATTATAAAAAACAAAACCCCAATTCTGAAATTAAAATAATTTCCAATATTAATTTAAAAAATTTAAAAGTATTTGATGTTATTATAGAATCAAAACAAAAAAATAAACCTCTTAATTTAGAAAATGAACTCAATGTTTGTATAGATTCTAATTCAACATTTGTAAACAATAGTAATTCTGAACAAACACAATATACAATTGCTTGTTCTAAACAAGTGACAGAAACAAATACAATTCAAAAAATGAATGGATTTTCTAAATCAGAATCAACAGCAAACAATGACAATTGAACCGCTAAAT